>NZ_CALIBB010000109.1 GCF_938045595.1 uncultured Campylobacter sp. | reverse complement strand
AATTTAGCGCTAAGCTTAGCTAAATTCGCCAAAATTCTAAATTAATTTCAGCATCGCGGCGCTTGAAATTATGAGAAATAATAGGGTTCTTTGCACGCCAGAAATTTCTCGCAGCGGACGAATACGCCCGGCATCACGGCGCCGATCGTGGCGATCCCCGTATAGAACGTATGCTAGCGCCGCGCTATGTATTTAAAAGCAAGCATAAATATAAAAAGTTCGCAATCGCGCAGACGACGGTAAATAGCCGCTCTTGTGTACCGGCAGCGCGTTTGAATCCTACGCCCAGTCGCACTCAAAAAGCGCTCCGATGAGGATGAAAGCAAAGCTTTGGCGTTAATAAGCCGCCTAAATTTTAAATTTAAAGTGCGATTACGATGGCTTAGATTGAAATTCGTCTTAAAATTAATCCTAAATAATAAATTTTATTATTCGTTTAGAAATTTTAGGCTATAATCGCTTCAAAATTCATTTCAAGGAGAGAAAGATGTTTAAACTTAGAGAGTTGCCGTTCGATGCGGCGCACAACGCGGTCGTAAGCAAGCAAACCTGTGATTATCACCACGGCAAGCACCACGCGACCTACGTGGCAAATTTAAATAAACTTACCGAATCGGGCGAGTTTGCGGGTAAGGGGCTTTACGAGATCGTAACAGCGGCTAGCGGCGGGCTTTTCAACAACGCAGCGCAGGTTTACAACCACGATTTTTACTGGGATTGCATCGCAAAGCCTAGCGAGCCGTCTGCGGAGCTAAAATCGGCGCTAGCGGAAAATTTTGCGGATTTTAAAAGCGAGTTTTTGACTGCTGCTACGGCGCATTTTGGCTCGGGCTGGGTGTGGCTCGCTTACGATCCGAAATCGGGCAAGCTTTGCATCAAAGCGACCCAAAATGCCGCTACGCCGGTGACCGAAGGGCTCGTGCCGCTTCTAGTCGTGGACGTTTGGGAGCACGCGTATTACATCGATGAACACAACGCGCGCCCGAAATATCTGGAAAAATTCTATGCGGGCATCAACTGGGAGTTCGTCTCAAGCGCCTACGAATGGGCGAAAAAAGAGGGTCTCGGCTCTGTGAAATTTTACATCGACGAGCTTCACGGCAGAGATTAAATTTTAAAATTTAAGCGCACGCGGCACGGCGATGCTACATAAAGCAAAACCGCTTAAACGCTCTATAGGTTCGTTGCGGATAAGAACCATGCCCGCAAATTCCTTAGACGCACTGTAGGCTAACCCTGGACGATAATCGCCGCGTCGTTTAGCATGCGCGGTCGATCGCTTAAAATTTTTAATTCAAAGCTAGCGGCTAAATTTCGGGATTTGTCTCGGAATTTAGCCAAAGCAATATTTCTTTTCAATCTATCTTTTAAATTTAATAAAATTCCATCAAGGCTCGGGCGCTAAATTTAATCAAAATTTTAGCCCAAAATCATCCACAGCCCGATCGCGCACATCAGCACCGAGCAGAAAATTTCGAGGTATTTCAGGTGGGTTTTCAGCAGATTTTTTAGCACCGCTCCGCCCAGCGCGTAGATGCTAAGGCAGATGCTTTCGCTTACGCACAGCGTAGCGACGAGGGCGAAGGTGCGCGCGCCGAAAAGATTGTCCGCGTCCAAGAACGGCGTAAAGAGCGCGGTAAAAAATATCCACGCCTTGGGGTTTGAGACCGCGACTACGAAGCCTTGTAGGAAGATATTTTCGCTGCGCTTTTGTTTTTGCAGCTTAAAATTTCCGCGCGCTAAAAAGGTCGCGACGCCCAGATAAAAAATATACGCGCCGCCTAAAATTTTAATCGCGCTAAGCGCCGCAGGGTGCGCAAGCAGAATGCCCGCGACGCCGAATATGCACGCAAGCGCCACGAGCGTGACGCCCAGCACCTGCGCGAGCAGTGCAGGCAGCGCCCTAAGATAGCCGCGCGCGATACCGAGATTTAGCGCGTAGGTCATGTTGATGCCCGGCATCAGCGATATTGGAAAGATCGTAAAGAAAAACAGAAGCATTTCAAACCCCTAAATTGCGCTAAATTTTAAATTTTATCTCTCGCGATACGGCGCCGCTGCGATAGATTTTAAAATTCTAAAATTTAACGCGCTGCGCTGAGGCGAATAAAATTTTAAAATTCCGCCGCGCCGCACCCAAACTTTTCTTGGGGCGGGAAGGGGGCTTGAATTGCGAGGTCGCTCCCCTTCCCGCCTCAAATCCCGCCCAACTCCCGACGACGCCTTACAAGAGGCAGGACGCGCTTGCGTTAAATTTATATTATAGCTGCGGCGCAGTGTGCCGCAGCGCGTAAAAACTCATGCCGCAGTGTGTGTAACAGAGCGAATGGAATTTTAAAATTCCGCCGCACCACCGCGGGCAAATTTAAAATTTAAAACCCTTGCGGCTTTAAATTTGGCCGAAAATCCCGTACCCGAAGATCACCGCGATGATGAGCGGCAGGATAAATTTGACATACAAAAACCAAACTCCCGCGAGCCGCGCGCTTAGATCGCCTTCGTTGGTGAGCTCGTAGATCGCATCCTTTTTTAGCACCCAGCCCACGTAGATGCAGCACAGAAGCGCCGTTAGCACGAAAAATACGTTCGCGCTTACGAAGTCGAAGGCGTCGAAAACCGAGCGCCCTAGAATTTTAACGTCCGCAAGCACGCTGCTTGAGAGTATGCAGGGTAGGTTGCCGAGCACGAAGACGCCGCCGAGCGTTAAATTTACCGCCTTTAGCGTTGAAAATGAGAAGCGCTCCTCGACGAAATTTATGATGACCTGATAGATCGTGATCGACGTCGTAAGCGCGGCGATGAGCAAAATCGAGAGAAAGACCACCGCGACGGCGTTACCGAACGGCATGTGCGAAAACGCGATCGGCAGGCTCTTAAAAACTAACGACGAGCCGCTGCTCGGCTCAAGCCCCGCGCTAAAGAGCGACGGGAAGATCATAAAGCCCGCAAGCACGGCGATGAGCGTGTTTACGACTGCGGTGATGGTGGCTGTTTGCATCAGCTTCTCGTCTTTGTTGAGGAAGCTAGACAGCGTGATCATCACGCCGAATCCGAGCGAGAGCGCGAAAAAGACCTGACCCAAAACGTCGATCAAAAGCTTGGGCGTGATCTTGGCAAAATCGACGCCGAGATAAAATTTCACGCCTTCCTTTGCGCCCTCAAGCGTTAAATTTGTAAGAATTACGGCGATGAAGCATAAAAATAGCGCGGGCATTAGAAATTTTACGAATTTTTCGATCCCCTCGATGATGCCGTTTTTCAAAATGTACCAGTTGATCGCTATGAAAACGAGCGTGTAAGCTCCGACGCCGAGCGGGCTATTTTCGATGTGATCTGCGTAGAATTTTTGCGTAAATGCGGGGTCTGTGATCCGCGCGGAGAGGTCGAAGTTGCCGCTTACGATGTTTACGATATAGGTTAGCACCCAGCCGCCGAGAACCATATAGTAGGCTAAAATTCCAAACGCACCGATTACGCCCATGATGCCTACGATCTTCCATGCGGGCTTTATGCGCGAGCCATCCTTTTTAGGCGCCGTGAAGGCATCGACGCAGTTTCTTAGCGCGCGGCGTCCGATGACATTTTCTACCAAGATCATCGGGATTCCAAGCACGATCATCGCGATGCAAAATATGAGCACATAGGCGCCACCACCATTTTCGCCGACTAAATACGGAAACCTCCACGTGCAGCCAAAGCCGATCGTGGCGCCTGCGACGGTTAAAATATATGTGAGCTTGCTGCTCCATGTCTGTCTCGGCACGCTCCCTCCTTAAAATTGCTCTTTTTTGAGCTTGTCGAGGAAGTCCTCGATATTGTATTTGGCGCGGTAAGTCTCGCTGATGAGATGGACTATGATGTCGCCGAGATCGACGACGCTCCACTCATCGCCGCTTTCGATAGCCAAAAACTCCTCCCCAAGCGGCTTGAGCACGCTTTTTAGCTCCTCGATGAGCGAGGCTGCGTGGCGGGCGGTCAGCATAGTGGCGATAACTACGAATTTCGCGATATATTCGCGCCTCTCCATATCGATGATCTGGACGTCTTCGGCTTTCTTTTCGTTTAAAATTTCGGCGATCCGCTCCGCCCTTTGCTTTGGATCTTGCATATCTTTCCTTTTATAAAATTTTATGACCTCTGCTGCGATCTTGGGCGGGATTTCGCCTTTGAAATCTCGCCTAAAACCGCTTGAGCTCGCATCTACGGCAATCTCGAAGCGCCTTAGAGCCGCCCACTGCCGCGGGATCTCGTAGCCGGGTCTCGTAAGCACTACAAACTCCGCTAATTTCTGCAACTCGCCAAAATCGCGCCATTTATGAAGCTCTGCTAGGTTGTCGGCACCCACGACGATGTAGAGCTTTGATATTGTATCCGTACTGCTTGCGCTACCTATGCAATTTACTGCGTTGCCTGCGCTATGCGCGTCGTTCGTATCATTTATGTCGCTCGCATCGCTTGCGTCATCCATGTCATTTGCGCCGCCTGCGTCGGTCATACAATTCGCATTGTCGCTTGAAATTTCGCTTGCATTTGTGATTTCGCTCGCGTCTGCGCTTAAAATTTTATTCGCGCTTAAAATTTCGTTCCGGACAACGCTCGGAATTTTGCTAGTACTCGAAATTTCGCCCCCGACGGAGTTTGAAATTTCCCTCATGACGATGTCGGACACTTTGCTTGCGACGACGCTTGAAATTTTATCTGCACTTAAAATTTTGCTTGCGTCGTTTGCACCGCCCGCATTACTTTTGCAGCCGCCCGAAATTCCACTTACCGTGCTTTGCGAAATTCCATCCGTTTCGTTTTCGCCGCAGGTCGAAATTTCATCTGCTACGCCGCCTTGCAAAGCTTCGTTTTTTGCGTTGGCAGAGATACTTACTCTATCCGTATTAACGGCGGTGCAGGCGTCGCTGCTTAGAATTTTACTTATATCGCACGACAAAGCTCCGTCTATTTTCTCAGGTAAAATTTCGCCCGCGCTGCTCGAAATATAAGCATCGGTGCAAATTTCTCCCGCAATATTTGCGCCGTCAGGTAAAGCCCTATCCGTTACGGCTGTCGGGGTTTTGCTCGCCGTGGCTGCCGTCTCTGCCGCGATTTTGCCGTTTCCGCCGTATTTTTCGAGCAGAAATTTCACGCTTTGTATCGTGGGTACCGGGCGATTTTGCGAAATTTCATAATCGCTTACCTCTATGCGCGGGGTGTCGCTCCACAGCGCGCGGCACCATCTAAGCCGCAGCTGCGGCGGCACCGAAAAGCTCTTTTTAAACGGGTTTAGAAATGACGGCATTATGATTAGCAAATCGGGCTTTAGGCTTGATAAGATCGCCTTTACCGCGGCGTCGTGTCCTGCGTGCGGCGGATCGAAACTGCCGCCGAAAAGCGCGATCTTCACACGCCCGCTCCGCACCGCTCCGCACCGCAAAATTTTTCGCCCTTCGCCGTAAATTCCGCGGCATAAAATTTTGCGCGGCGCAATCTTGCTTTATGAAATTTTACGCCGCAAAATTCCGTTTCGTTAAGTTTTGTTGCAAAAAATCCTGTGTTTTGCAGCACGAAAAATTTAACGCCGCGCTTTCTAAATTTTGCAGCGCAAAATCCAGTGGCTACGAAGCGGGCGTTAGAATTTGAGTTTTTGTAAGGCTTTCGCACGGGCCGCCTACATATATTTTTCTAAAACGCGCGGGATTTCGATGCTGCCGTCTTTGCGCTGGTAGTTTTCCATTACCGCAATCAGCGTGCGGCCGACCGCGAGCGAGGAGCCGTTTAGCGTGTGAACGAGGCTGTTTTTCTTGCCGTCTTTGAAGCGGATCTTGGCTCTGCGCGCCTGAAAATCGCGACAGTTGCTGATCGAGCTGATCTCTCTGTATTGGTTCTGCCCCGGCAGCCAAACCTCCAAATCCACGGTCTTTGCGGCGCTAAAGCCAAGATCACCGCTGCAAAGCAGCATGTGTCTATGCGGAAGGCCTAGGCTAGCTAACAGATCGCTCGCGCATGAAATCATCTCCTCAAGCATCTTTGCGCTATCCTCTGGGCGCGTGATGGCGACGAGCTCGACCTTTTCGAACTGGTGCTGGCGGATCATGCCGCGCGTATCGCGCCCCGCTGAGCCCGCTTCCTTGCGAAAGCAGTGGCTGTAGCTGGTGAGCTTGATCGGTAGCTCCTCGCTGCGTAAAATTTCATCGTTAAAGAGATTTGTCGCTGTAACCTCGCTCGTAGGGATGAGGTAGAGGTTTTGCTCCTCGTCGTCAACGCGGTAGAGGTCGTCTTTAAATTTAGGCAGCTGACCCGTGCCGTAGAGGATCTGATCGCGTACCAAAAACGGCATATTTACGAGCTCGAAGCCGCGCGAGTTGTTAAATTCGATCATGTAATTGATGAGAGCCATATTCAGTTTTGCGCCAAGACCTCGGATCGCGGTGAAGCGGCTGCCGCTGAGTTTGACGCCGCGCTCGAAATCAAGCCATCCCAGCGCCTCGCCGAGCTCGAAGTGCTGCTTGGGCGCGAAGTCGAACGTGCGCGGATCAAGCACCTTTTTGATACAGACGTTTTCGTTCTCGTCCGCACCGATCGGCACGTCGTCGTCGATGATATTCGGCACGCACGCGGCGATCGCCTCTAAGTTTTGCTCGCGCTCGTTTACGAGCTCGCTTAGGCTTTGGATCTTTTGCTTGTTTTCCTCAAGCTGCGATTTTAGCGCGCCTACGTCCTTGCCCTCGCGCACGGCGAGACCGAGCTCCTTGCTCTTTGCATTTTGCACGGCTTGAAGATTCTCTAACTCCGTCTTTTTGGATTTTAGTTCGTTGTAGGCATCCAGTAGCGATTGCAGGGTTTGCGGCGGGACTTTTTTGGCGATGAGTTTTTTATTAAATTCGTCGAAATTCGTCTCGATAAGTTTTAAATTTATCATTTTCTACCTCTTTTTGGTAATTTAAATTGCGACATTTTAACTAAAGTTTGCTTTAAATACTCAAAATAAACCCACATTTAAGCAATACGGATGAAAAAAAGTGATACAATTCCGTAATATTTTATTATGAAAGGTATTACATGAAGGCAAAATTTGCTTTTTTAGGAATTTTCGCGGCGAGCCTTGCGTTCGCGCATTTTGGCGTTTTTACAACGGATAAAAATGTCGTAGAGGATCAAAAAGACGCTACTTTAAAGCTAAATTTGGAATTCTCCCATCCGTTTTTACAGGAGTCTATGAATCTACAAAAGCCCGCAGAATTCGGCGTTTTTATTGATGGTGAGAAAAAATCGCTCCTAGGTAGCTTAAAAGAGCAGAAAAAGGGCGAAAATTCCTATTTCACGGCGGAATTTAAAGCTGACAAGCCATCGCTTTTGGCGTTTTATTTCGATCCCAAACCCTATGCCGAGCCGGCTGAGCGCAAGATGATCCGCCATATCACCAAAACCTACGTCGATGCTTACGGCGCGGGCGAAGGCTGGGATAAGCCGCTCGGGCTAGAGGCGGAGATCGTGCCGCTAGTGCGGCCTTATGCGCTGTATGCGGGCGAGATATTTAGCGGAGTTTTTTTACTACATGGAAAGCCCGTCCCGGGCGCGGACGTGGAGATCGAGCTATATAACGATAAGGGCTACAAAGCCCCTAGCGAGGCGCATGTCACGCAGGTCGTTAAAACCAACGGCGCGGGCGAGTTTAGCTTCGTGATGCCGGTTGCCGGCTGGTGGGGCTTTGCGGCTCTTAGCGAGGAGGAAGCCGCCAAAGGAAGCGAGCAGCCCGTAAATGAGCTGGGAGCCGTACTTTGGATCAAGGCAGACGAGCTGAAAAAATAGGGGAGCGGCTCGGTGAGATCTCTTTTTTCGGGCAAAATTTGCGCCGCCGCGGATAAATTTAAATTTACGCTTTGGCAGGGCTTTGAAATTTTATTTTCGCGCGTTTTGCTTTTGGGTGTAAAATTTCCAGCGAATTTTGCGGCTAAAATTTTACGGGGCGAAATTTTGTTGTTTTGCACCCGCGCGCAGTCTGCGTCTCGGGGTTTGGTTAAAACTTTACGGAGCAAAATTCCGCCGAGTAAAATTTTAAGTAACGAAGCTCTGCTGCGTGGAATTTTGCTCGGTAGGAATCCGCTCTTAGTAGCTTCGAGCCGCGAAATTTCATATCCATGGATTTATGAGCTTAAAATACCAGCACGTAAAATTTCGTTTTTTGAAATTTTGCAAACCCTACCTTTTAAAATTTCACAGGCTCTGTTTTACTGCGCGAGCGTCGCACCGAGATCGCTCGGAGCCTCAAATTTTACGTCGCGAAATCTACTTGCCGCTTCCGCAAATACAGCAATTAAAAATTCTTGCACCGTGCGAGCCGTAAAATTTATCAAATTTGCCGGTTCCGTAAGCAGTTCCGAGGCTGCTTCGAGTCTTGCGCTAACAGCCGCCGCAAATAGGACGCAAGCCGCGAGTTTTACAGCCGAAAATTCTGTCGTGATTAAAGCCGTAAAAGCAAGACCTGTAGTAATCAAAGCGATTATCGTAAAGTTCGCAAATGCCTTAAATTTAGCCACTTCGCGCGTTTTTGCGCGTCTAAAAAACGGGAGCGATTTAAAGGAGGCGAGCCGTGCACATTAGCGAAGGAGTTTTGAGCGCGCCCGTGCTGCTTGCCGGCTGGGCGGTTACGGCGCCTGCGGTAGCGGCGATTTTATGGCGCGTAAAGCAGGCTGAGATCCCGAGGATCGCATGTTTTAGCGCGCTATTTTTCGTCGCCTCTTTCATGCACCTGCCCGTGGGTGTCAGCTCCATGCACCTGATGCTAAGCGGGCTCGTGGGCGCGTTTTTGGGCTCGCGCGCGATCTTGGCGATTTTTGTCGCGCTATTTTTACAAGGGGTATTTTTCGGCTTCGGAGGGCTTAGCGTGCTCGGTGTAAATACCGCAGTCATCGGCTTTCCGGCGGTTTTGGGCGGGCTCTTTGCCGCCGCCGCAAAAGCGCAAGAGCTAAAAATGCGCATGCAAAAAATTTATCTATTTTTGGCGGGTTTCGTGCCGATCGTCTGCTCGATGCTGCTTCTTGATCTCGTGCTTTTCATCAGCGGGCGGGAGTTTTTTGCTATCGCGACGCTCATCTCGCTTGAAGGCGCAATCTTAGCTGTTTTGGAAGGGATCATCACTCTTTTTGCGCTTAGCTTTATTGCGAAATTTTACGGCGGACAGAGGCGATGAGAGCGCTATTTTTCTTAACGGTTTTGATCTCCTTCGCATTTTCGCATGCGCTTCATCTTTTTGCGACGCAAGAGGGCGATAGAGTGGCGATTTATAGCTATTTTTATAAAAATTCTCCCTGCATGCAGTGCGAAGTTTTAATCAGTGCGGACGGGCGCGAAATTTTGCGCACTAGGACCGATAAAGAGGGACTTGCGAACATACGAATACCAGCTAAAAATTTTACTATTCAAATTTACGGAGGTGCAGGGCACGGCGCGCAGATGGAATTTAGCGCCGAGGACTTTACGCCGCAGGATTCCGGTGATCCCGAGAATTCTACGCCGCAAAATTCTGACGTTTCTGAAAATCCTATGCCGCAAAATTTGAACGCCGCTAAAAATTACGCGCCTAAAGGCAGTGTGTCTGAAGATAAAATTTCAAGCACTTCCGAGCCTTTGGAAAATTCCGCCTCGCGAAGCATCTCGCCAAAAGAAAGTTCTAAGAGCGATATTAGGAGCATGGCGTTTCAAAGCCAGTCCGCTGAGGCGCCTAAAATCGCGCTTTGTTTAGCCTTGATTTTCGGCTTTTTTGCTTTAATGTGGCTAGCGAAAAGAGCGCGCAAATGAGCCCCGCCGTATCACTGCTCGCGTTTTTCATCTTCAGCTTCGGCGTCGGACTTAGCGGACAGCTTTACGCAGCGTTTTTTGCCCCGCCGCTACTTCTTTTTGCGCTTAAAATTTCGATTGCGCACGCAGTATGCGCAAGGCTTGCGGTATTAAATATCTTTGCGATTTTAAGCGCGTTAAGCCCCGCCATAGTCGGCAACTACGAGCTTGCGGGCGTGATATTTTTGCGCGCGAATTTGATAATGGCGTTTGCAATTTTGCTATTTTACGGCAAAGACGAATATTTTTTCGCGCGCGGATTTTACGGGCTCGGGCTCGGCGAAAAGCTAAGCACTTTGGTGTATTGCTGCGGGCGATTCGTAAATTTTTTACGCTCGGATCTAGCGAGGCTGCAAGCACTTTTGCGGATGCGCGGATTTGTAGGGACGAGCGGAATTTTCACCTATAAAATTTATGCGAATTTGATCGGGATTTTAGCGATTTCGGCGCTTGAGCAAGCAAGAAATTTAAGCCTGGTGATGAGCGCGCGAGGATTTTGCGGTAGGCTATTTTACGAGCGTTGCGAGGGCTTGAGCGTCTCGGGGACCTCGTTTTTGGCGTTCGTGCTGGCGTGTGTATCTGTTAAAATCGGAGCTATCTTATGAGCTGTTCGCTTAAGGCGTATGGAATAAGTGCTAAAAACGGCGAGCGAGAAATTTTTCGCGGCGTAAATTTGAGCGTAGGGCATAAGGAAAAAGTAGCGATCTTGGGCGCGAACGGGCAGGGCAAGACGAGCCTGCTTCAAATTTTAGGCGGCCTAAGGCAATGGGGCGAGGGCGAAATCGAGCTTTTCGGTGAGAAGCTTGATTGTGCGGAGGATTTTGTAAAATTTCGCCACGAGATCGGGTTTTTGTTTCAAAACAGCGACGATCAATTTTTGTGCGCGAGCGTGTTTGAGGACGTCGCATTTAGCCTGCGTGCGCAAAATGAGCGGTTAAAACGAGCACAAAACGCGGAGAAAAGGCGTGGAATTTTTTCTAAATTTTTTGGTCGTAAGGCGCAAATTTTAAGGCAGGGCAGCGAAAACGACCATCTAAAAAAGCTTGAAATTTTAGGTGAAGAGCAGATCAAGCGCAAGGCACTGGAGACGCTGCGACGCTTGGGAATCGAGCATCTGTGCGAGCGGGTGCCCTTTCATCTAAGCGGCGGCGAGAAAAAGCTGGTGGCGCTTGCGGGTGCGCTGGTGTGCGAGCCTAGGATACTGCTACTGGACGAGCCTACGACGGCGCTTGATGAGGCGATGCAGGAGCGCGTGGCGGGGATTTTGGCGGAGCTTGACGTAAGCGAGATCATCGTTTCGCACGATAAAAGCTTCATCGATAAAATCGCAGATAAAATTTATTATTTAAAATCTAACGGGCTGTATGAAAGTCCATGATAAAATCATAGATAAATTTATCGTTTAAAATCATGAGGCTTGTATAAAAGTCCATAATGGCGACCCTTGCGGGATTTGAACCACGCGTTTTCGCACTGAGAATGCAACGTCCTGAGCCACTAGACGAAAAGGTCAAGAAGCCGCATTATAGCGACAAAAACAAAATTTTAGATAAAATGCCTGCGGCGGTGCAAGCACAAATTGCTTGGAATTTTAAAAGCCGGCGCGGCATAGATAAAATTTGCGACGTAAATTTTATGATTTGGCTGAAATTTCATATATGAAAAAAGTCTAGCCGATCTTTTCCATCGCCTTGTTTTTAAACGCTACTGGATTAGCGACAAATTGGAAGCTAACTGCCGTGCCGCCGGTACCTCGCACCACTATGGTGCCGAATTTTAAAATTCGTCCCAAGATACTCTGCATTACGGATATGCTTTCGATTTTTTCATATTTTAGCTCCGCCGTTTCGCGACTGATAAGACCCTTTTTGCCGATTATACGCTGATTTGTGATGGCGAGCTCATTTGTCTTTAAAACAATAAACCCGTGAATTAGCGCCGCTATAAAACCGCCAAAGCATATGAATGAAAGTCTATCGTCTTTATTTATGATTCCAACTATCGCGGGAATCAATATGACGATAGCGGAGATAAAAACCGCCCGGTGAATTTTAGCTTTAGCAATTACATTTTCGCTATTTAGAAGGTTAGACTCTACGTAACCCATAAATATCCTTTAAAATAATTTTAGACTTGAATTATATCCCTGCCCCATTAATCTTGACTTAAATTTCGTGTAGCGAAGGTTTGCACTATGGCGGATTGGACGATCGGAATTTACGCGTAAAATTTGCATTAAATTTTACTTTGTCGGCTGCGAAATTCGGTGCAAAATTTATAGTTAAATTATGCGCGTTAGACTTTTAAAATTTTAAATTTAGCGGCGCGAAACTGCCCCGCTCGCGCCGGGCAATCGCCCTATGCCGCATAAATTTATCAAAGCTTAGAAGTTTAGTGAAGCACGCGCGGAGTTTAAAATTTTACAAATATACTAAATTTTATAGCCGCACGATGCGTTTGAAATTTTAGCGCGTGATACGAACTCGCTATGGTTGAGGCAAGCCCTTGTGAATATAAAATTTGTTAGCGCAAAGTGCGAAAAAGCGGCTAGCGTGCGAAAAATTTTAAGCTCGCTAGCCTAATTTGAAATTTTACAGCTGCCCGCTCTAAAATCCGAGTGCTTTTTGAATTGCGAGCGTCTGCGCTACGACGCGCTCTAGCTGCTGCAAATTTAGCATATTCGGCCCATCCGAAAGCGCGTGGGCGGGATCAGGGTGCGTTTCGTAAAAAAAGCCGTCCACGCCCACGGCCGCCGCCGCTCGTGCGAGATACGGCACGAAGCGCGAATCGCCGCCGCTCGTAGCGCCGATACTAGGCATCTGCACGCTGTGCGTCGCGTCGAAAATGACCGGCGCAAACTCGCGCATAATCGGCAGCGAGCGCATATCAACGATCAAATTTCCGTAGCCAAAGGTACTGCCGCGCTCGGTAAGCCAAACGCCGTGGCGGCGCGCCAGATCGTGCATCCCTTCGCCGCTCGGCTGTGGGGCGCTTTGAGCAGAATTTGCAGCGCTCGAAGCATCGCAGGCATGGGCGGAATTTTGCACGCCCGATCGTGCACCACAAGAATTTCGCACGCCTAGCACCGAAGATCCGCTATCTGTATTACTTTGAGCGCCGCTTTGCACGCAGCGAATTTCGGCATCGTCGGAGCAGGCGCTGTTTTGAGCGGCCTTTGTATCGCTAGATGCCGCACCGCTTTGCGGGGTATAAGCCCGCGCACTGCGGGTTTGCAGCACCTTTTCGACGCTGTGTTTCATCGCCTGCGGCGATAAAAACTGACCTTTTTTGATGTTTACTACCGCTTGCGTGCTGGCTGCGGCGACGAGCAGATCGGTTTGGCGGCACAAAAACGCGGGTATTTGCAGCACGTCGGCGACGCGCGCGACGGGCTCTGCCTGGTAGCTTTCGTGGATGTCGGTTAAAATTTTATAGCCGAACTTTTCCTTTACCTCGGCTAAAATTTCGCAGCCGCGCTCAAGCCCCGGGCCGCGGAAGCTTGAGATGCTGGTGCGGTTGGCTTTATCGAAGCTGCTTTTGAAGTAAAATTCCACCCCGCTCATTTCGTTAAATTTGCGTAAACTTTCCGCGACTTGCATTATCAGCTCGCGACTTTCGATCACGCAGGGTCCTGCGATCAGTATCATGAAATATCCTTTTTTAAAATTTGCGCGATTTTAGCGAAATTTTACTAACTCTTAATAGGGCTTGCCGAAAAATTTCTCGTAATGTTCGTAAAAGCGCTTGTAGTAGGGGTTTGAGTAGCGTTTGCGCATGCCGTAGTTGTAGCACTCGATCGTGTCTTTTATATTTTTATTTTTGGCGTTCCAGCATTTGCGCAGGATTTTAGCGCATTTGGTAAGGTTATACATCGGGTTGAATATATAATCGATCTCATTTTGGCTGAAATTTACGGCGTTTAGCTGCCCAAGCCCTACGTCGATGCTAAATCCGTCCTCATACAGGTACTTGGCGATCTGCACGGCGTAAATTTCGTTTGCCGGTATTATCGTAACGACCCATTTGCTGGAATTTAGGCTGTAGCTGCTCGTCTTGATACGGATATTTTGATTGCGCAGGCTTGCGAAATAATCGGCGTTTGCTTTGTTTGTCAAAAAGGAGATCGTGTAGGGCTCAAAGTCGCTTTCGATTTTGACGATGGTGTAGAGGATCTCGGGCTTGACGCCTTCGTTTTGCGCCACGGCGGCGATGGCATTTACGATCTCATTCGGCGAGTAGGCGAACGCCTGAAGCGTTAAAAACAGGGCAAGAACCGACTTTTTCATCTAAATTTACGCGACCTTCGGTGAAATTTTATTTTGCAAGTATAGCACAATTTGAGTTTTTTAGCCATTGTTTAAGTGAAAATTAATCATATTGTATATATAATCACATTTCTTTTTTGAGCCCAAACGGTCGCTTAGCTCAGCTGGTAGAGCGCCACCCTTACAAGGT
>NZ_CALIBB010000108.1 GCF_938045595.1 uncultured Campylobacter sp. | reverse complement strand
GCATATCTGCGCTCTCACACATAGATATACTCGCTCATCAGCGGCTGCAGCCCGCCTGCGCGGATCGCCTCGCAGACCTCGCTTACGCTGCGCGCGTCGCTGATCTCGAACTGCTCGTCGCCCCTCTGCTCGCTGTGCCCGCCGATACCCACGCTTACGCCCGCCGAAATTTTGCTCGCCGCGATCCTGATCGCATTGTCGCGGAAGCCCGCCCTCTCGCGCGTGGAGATCGTGATATGCGCACTTGGCAGCAGCAGCCGATACGCGCACATCACCTGCAGCAGCTCGCGCTCGCCGACGTCCTTCGGGTTTATTTTGTCGTTGTTGATGATCGGGCGCAGGCGCGGCACCGAAAAGGAGATCTCGGCGCGCGGGTACTTGCGCTGAAGCAGCCACGCGTGCACGCCCGTGGCAAAGGCATCGCGGCGGAAGTCTCCGAGCCCCAAAAGCGCCGCGAAACCCACGCCGCGCATACCGCCTCTAATCGCGCGCTCTTGAGCTGCGAAGCGATACGCAAAAACGCGCTTGTTGCCCGCAAGATGCAGCTGCGCGTAGCGCGCGGGATCGTAGGTTTCTTGAAAAACGGTGACGAAATCGACGCCGCAAGCGTGCAAATAGGCGTAATCGGCGGAGTTTAGCGGATAAATTTCGACGCCGATTACCTTAAAATACTGCCGCGCGAGCTCGCAGGCGCGCCCGATGTAGCGCACGGGGCTGTTTTTCTCGCTCTCGCCGGTGAGGATTAAAATTTCTTCTAGCCCGCTCGCCGCGATCGCCTCAAACTCCGCCTTTAGCTGCGTCTCATCGAGCCTTGCGCGCGCAATTTTGTTTTTGCAGTTAAAGCCGCAGTAAACGCACAGATTGTCGCAGTAGTTTGAGATGTAAATCGGCGTAAAAACGGCGATATTGCTGCCAAAATGCGCGGCTTTTTCGCGCGCTGTGGCTTGCGCGATCTGCTCCAAATGCTCGCCTGCGCGCACGCTTAATAGCGCCGCAAAATCGCGTAGAGTTCTGTTTTTCGCGCTGATCGCCCTTTGCACGTCAGCCTCGCTCGCCTCCTCGCAAAAACCCTCGCGCAGAGCAAGCGTACGCTGCATTATCTCGCTTCCGATATCCTCCATGCCCGCTAGATAGCCGGTTCCCATCATCTTTAAAATTTTCCTTTTAAATTTTCATTTAAATTCTACGCGGCACGTTTGCGCGTGCAAATTTACGCGCCGCAAAGTTTATTTTCGTTTGGTTTAGAAGCGCATTTTAGCAGGATTTCGGTAAAAAATTTTAAAACGGAGCGCCCCGTTCGCATTTTAAATTTTAGTGATTATTAAAAGATGAAAGAATATACTTTCGTAAAATTTTAGGGAGAAGTAATGAAAAAAATCATCTTAGGTTTAGCCCTGTTGGGCTCTTTGGCTTTTGGCATAACTTTTAGCAAAGAGCAAGTTAAACAATTTGAGCAAAATTGCGAAGCAGGTGATTTTGAGGCTTGCAGTTACGCCGGCGCTCTTTATAAAAATCCGACCTTGTTCGGGGGAAACGCATCCGATAGGGATTATAAAAAAGCACTTTACTACTTTAAAAAGGCTTGCGACGGAAACGATTATGTAGCCTGCTCAGATTTGGGAGCAATGTATCATGGTGGCAAAGGGGTGAAAAAAGATTATAAAAAGGCTGTCGAACTATTCGATAAAGCTTGCGACGGCGGATATGCAGACGGCTGCAACAATTTAGGTTATATGTATGCAAATGGTAAAGGGATTAAAATGGATATGACGCGGGCTATGGGATATGCCAGAAGAGCCTGCGATGCGGGAAGTTGGATGGCGTGCGGGAATTTTGCTTCAGTTCTTGAAGCAGGTGGCGACAGAGCAAGGGCGACACAATACTATCAAAAGGCCTGCGAAATGGGCAAAAAACACCCAGGGTTATTCGGCTACGATAAAGACTCTTTACGAGAATACTGCGATAAATACGACATGCTAAAATAGCCCGCCGATCAATCGGGTTTCTCTCGATCGGGCTGCTTTCAGCCCGATTAAATTTTAAAATTTGATCGCCGAGCCTGCTGCGCGCTACACCGCTACCAAATTACTTTTCGCTGCAGCGCTTTAAGACGCCTAGCAAAGTGCGGAATTTACGTCGTTCGGCATAGGGCTTAACAAAGCACGCTAAAATTTAACTCACATGGCGCAAATTTGCACGGCGCGAAATTTTAAAATTTCACGCCATGTCTATCGACCGCTATGCCGAGCTACGCTATATGTATTTATGGCTCAAGAAAGGCAAATTCCGCGCAAAAAACACGGCTCGCGCAACTAAGCGCGTTTAAAATTTTAATCGCTACCTCAAAAATCCCGTTAGCGGCGAGCTTGCGCTGGCCGTCTTAGAAACGGCGCCGAGCCCCGCCAGATAGGCATCGCGCCCTGCCTGTACGCCGAGCGCAAACGCCCGCGCCATCAGCGCCAGATCCCCGCTCGTGGCGATCGCCGTATTTACCATCACCGCAGCGCAGCCCATCTGCATCGCCTCGCAAGCCTCGCTAGGCGCGCCGAGCCCCGCATCTACGATGATCGGCACGTCGATTTCGTCTAGCAAAATTTCGATCATCCCGCGCATCATCAGCCCGCGATTGGAGCCGATCGGCGCGGCCAGAGGCATCACGGCGGCGGCCCCTGCGCTTACCAGATCGCGCGCGACGCATAGATCGGCGTGCATGTAGGCAAGCGGCACGAAGCCCTCGCGCGCCAGGGCCTCGCAGGCTTTGATCGTCTCGGCGTTGTCGGGCAGAAGGTATTTGCTGTCGCCTATGATCTCGATCTTTACGAAGTCGCCGCATCCTAGCTCGCGCGCGAGCCGTGCGATTCGCAGCGCCTCCTCGGCGTTTCGCGCGCCGCTGGTGTTCGGCAGCAGCGTGACGCCGCGAGGGATGAAATCCAAGATATTGCGGCTCTTGCTTTCGTTCACGCGGCGCAGCGCAAGCGTGACGATCTCGCAGCCCGCATGCCGTACGCAGGCGTCGATCATCGCGTGATCGAACTTGCCAGAGCCCATTATCAGGCGCGAGCTAAACTCCCTGCCGCCTAAGATCAGTTTATCGTCCATTCTATCCTCTTTAGTTTAAATTTCGTTTTCACATACGGCACAAATAGCGCAATATCAGTGCTTGCGCGGCGCATTATACACAGCGCGAAATTGCGGCACAGATTGTGCGCCTTGCTTCTATCACTATTTTAACGCGCTGCACGACGACGCGCTCAAGTTTTAAAATTTCTCGTCAAATTTTATACCACGACACAAAAATTTTAAAATTCTACTTACCCACGAGCTAGGCACGGCAAAGGGTTAAAATTTCGTCGTTTAAATTTAAATCTCGCGGCTAAATTTGCACAGCGCGCAGCAAATTTCACGCCGTTTTAAAAACGCGCGCCGTATGTCGCCGAAACGCTCGCCTGTTTCTCAAAATAATCGCGCAAAGCTAAATTTAGCGGCAATGTACAAGGCGCGTAAATTTAGAAATGCGGGCGCGCGATGAGCGGCCGGGCCTAGCCCTCCTCGCCCAAAATCAGCCTAAGCGCGACGTTTGCCTGATGTGCGGCACAGATCGCTACGCGCGGAGCGAGCAGCCCCACGCCCTGAGCTGCAGCGCTTTTGCGGTCGCCGCAGACGAAGACGTTTTTGCCGAGCCGCGTCGTGCGGATCTCGTTGGCGTCGCCGCTGCCCGCCATACCGCTAGCGCAGATCAAAAAGCGATCCGTGCCGCCGAATGCGCCAAAAATCATCGCTTTCGCCGCCGCGTCGTCGAAGCACTCGCAAATTATACGCTCGTTTTTTAAAATTTCGGCTACGTTTTGCGCGGTAAGTAGCTCGTTTAAGGTTTGCACGCGCACGAACGGGTTTATACGCGCGATTTTTTCGCGCAGAGCGGCCGTTTTGGGCTTGTAGAGATCGCTGATCTCGTACTGCTGGCGGTTCAGGTTGGTCGGCTCGACGATGTCGAAGTCGATCAAAAAAAGCTCGCCCACACCCGCGCGCGCAAGCAGGATCGCGACGTTGGAGCCGAGCCCGCCGAGCCCGCAGATCGCTACACGCGAGCCTTTCAGCGCCTCGTTTACTGAAGGGGCGTTGCGAGCAAACATCAGCTCGCGAAGCTCCTGCGGCGATAGCTCCGTACCGCGGGCAAGCAAAAAGAGCTCATCGCCCGCCTTCAGCTCGCAATTCTGCGTGCTCGCATAGCCGTTTATCACGGCGATCTCACCGCTAAATTTAACCTCGCGCTTCAGCCCGTCAAGATCGCTCGCGCCCGTTTCGTAAGCTTTGCCGTTTAATTTTATCTGCATTTTGATCCTAAATTTTATCTTTTTGCGCGCCCAAGCCTCGCCGCGCGAGCTTCGACCCTGTGCCTTTTTGCGTCACGCAAAGCCGAAAATTTTAACGATTCTACGAGCTGTAGCGCGCAATTGCTCGCTTCGCACCATGGCGATTTATACTTAAGACAAATTTGCGCGGTCTTGATGACCGAAGCTCAGCCCGCCGCCATGATTGAGCTCAATTAGCCAACGCACCCGCACTTGAGCTTAACGCAAGTGCGCTTTGTCTTGCGACTAGCGAAACGCTACGATCAATCGCGCGTAAACCCGAAGCAAGCCCAATCGATAAAATTTTGACGCCGTATCGTGCGCTTTGTTTTGACCGGCCTTAAGCTTTTTAAATTTATCGCGCCGCCCAAATTTAATCGGCGCAAGCCGCTTTTTTACCGTGCGCCGCGCAACAAAGTCGCATTCCCGCTCCTTTTTACGTCGCAGTATTGTAACGCGGCATATCGATAGATCTCCGAATCGATCCGTTAATTTTACGTACTGAGGCGTGCCGCCGAACGCGGAATTTTATGTTTAATATAAATAGATCACGCGGCACATACAGTGTTTACGAGCTAATTTAGCGCGCTCGCGGGTAAAATTTGCGCGTCGGGTGCCGTTCCCTAGCGCGACGAAGTTAAATTTTAAAGCCCCGCGCTCAAGCTTGCAGCGCCGATACAGTTTTAAAGCCCACATCTGCCGCCGCGGCTGGCGACGCAAAATAACGTTCCGCCGCAGCAATAAAAATTTAAACTATATCGCCGCGGAGCGAATTTTAAAACTCCTGCGTCCTGCCGCCGCGACTCAATTCGCTTATAAAATTTAAAAGCTCGCCGCAGGCGCCGAGCTACCGCAGCTTCCTCATAAATTTAAAAACCCAAACGCGCTATGTCTCCGCTCCGCCGTATCATTTAAAATTTTAACGATACGCGCGCAAATTTTAAGCCCCAGTCGCTGCGTTGCCGCACCGATTAAATTTAGCAACTTCCGCGCGGATTTAAACCTCGGTCGCTGCAATTTTAACATAACCCAAAGCTCCGACCTCAGCCGCCGCCTACGAACTCGACGATTTCATATTTTTTGCCGCTTGAGATCTGCGTGCGCTCCCACGCCTCTTTTTTTAAAATTTCGCCGTCGCGCTCGAGCGCTACTAGGCGCAGATCGTGTCCGCGCCGGCGCAAAAACTCGCTCACGCTCATATCCTGCGCCAGCTGCAGAGGCTCGCCGTTTACGCAGATCTCAATCATCGCTCGCCCCCAAGCTCTCGCGATACTCCTCGTAAGTGCCCCTAAAATCGACGATTTCGGCGTCTCCTTTGAGGTGTAAAATTCTATTTGCAAACGCGTCGATGAGCTCGCGGTCATGGCTCACACAGATCGCGCAGCCCGTGAAATTATACAGCGCTTCGCCGAGCGCGATGATCGCCTCAAGATCGAGGTGGTTGTTGGGCTCATCTAGCACCAGCAGATTCGGGCGTTGCAGCATTAGCTTGCTTAGCATCACGCGGTGTTTCTCGCCGCCGCTTAGGCTGCCCACGCTTTTCTCCTGCTCCGCGCCGCTAAAAAGCATACGTCCAAGGCATTTGCGAATTTCATCAAGATCCCTATTTTGCGGGCTTTGTAGATATTCGTAGAGCTTGAGCTCGCCTGAAATTTTATTATTCGTATCCTGCGCGAAGTACCCGGGCTCGATCGTGGCGCCCATGTGCACCTTGCCGCGCTGCGGCGCGAGCTCGCCCATGATGATCTTGCAAAGCGTGCTTTTGCCCACGCCGTTTCGCCCGATGATGCCGATCTTATCGCCGTGAGCGAGCTTGAGGTTGAAATTTTTCAGAATTTCAATCTCGCCGAAGCTCATATCCACGCCGCTTAGCTCTAAAATTTCATTACCGATCTCGCGCGCGGGCTTGAATAAAATACTAGGTTCCCTACGCGAAGAGGTTGCAAGCTCGCTAAGATCGAGTTTGTCGAGCTGTTTTTGACGGCTCGTGGCCTGCTTAGCCTTGCTTGCGTTGGCGCTGAAGCGAGCGATAAATTTTTCAAGCTCCGCCTTTTCTTTGAGCTTTTTCTCGCGCTCGAACTGCGCCTGTTTGGCTATGAGATTGGATGCGATGAACCAGTCATCGTAATTGCCGCTAAATTCGCGCACCCTCCTAAAATCCACGTCGAGGATGTCCGTGCAGACGCGGTTTAAAAAGTGGCGGTCGTGGCTGATGACTACGAGCGTGCCCGCGTGGCGATTTAGCTCAAACTCGAGCCACGAAATGGCGTCGATATCGAGATTGTTCGTAGGCTCGTCCAAAAACAGCGCGTCGGGGCGCGGGAAGAGCACCTGCGCGAGAAGGACCTTAAATTTATCGCTCGTCTCGATCTCGCTCATCTTTTTATCAAAGTCGTTCAGCCCCAGCGAGCTTAAAATTTTCTCAATCCGCGTTTCGTACTCGTAGGCGGGGTCCTCCTCCGCACAGATCATCTCAAGCTCGCCTAGGCGCTCGTTTATCTCGTCGTTAAACTTGCCCGCTTCGTAAAGCTGCGTCTTTTCGCGCACGGCGTCATAGAGGCGCTTGTTGCCGTAAAGCACGGCATCTTTGACGCTGAAGCTTTCGAAGGCGAATTGATCCTGCCCCAAAACGCCGATTTTAAGCCCACTTTGTATTAAAATTTCGCCGCTGCTTGCTTCGATCTGCCCGCTTAAAATTTTAAGTAGCGTCGATTTGCCCGCGCCGTTTGCGCCGATGAGACCGTAGCGCCTGCCCTTATCGAGGCTTAAATTTACGTTTTCAAAAAGTAGCTGTTTGCCAAAGCGCATCGTTAGATCTTTGATTTCAACCATATTTTTCCTTTTAAATTTCTCTTTGCGTTGCCTTACGTGCGGGCTTCTGCCAGGTTTTGCACCCAAATTTCATCTCGCGGTTTATTGCGGCTTTTGCGCCGCGCCGAACCGCGGTAAATTTCTCCTATTGTAGCTTAAAATTCTGAAATTTCGCCGAAGAGGCGCGAGCCGGCGCGATTAAATTTAGACCGCCAAAGCTAGAGCAATTTAAAATTTTAACCGCTGTAATCGCTATCGCGAGTGATGATGAGCGTGTAGTTCGGATACGCCGCGCGCACCTGCTTGCAGACCGCGCGAAACGTCGCCTCCATATCGGGCGCTGCGAAATCGACGATGACGTCGAAGCTGATCGAGCGCTTTTCCTCGTCGAGATAAAACCCATGTATCTGCGAGACGAACTCATGCGAAAACGCCATCTGCTTGATATGCTCGTAGATCTCGGCGGCGCGCGGATCGTTCCTGTTAAACGCGTAAATTCCTACGGTGTCTAGGATGATATTAAATTTCGCAAAAACGGCATTTTGTATGCGGCGCGTAAGAGCGTCGATCTGCGCTGCGGTCGTGTCCTCTGCGACTTCGATATGGATGCTGCCGACCATTTTATCGGGTCCGTAGTCATGAAACATCAGATCGTATGCGCCGATGACGCCCTCAAAGCCCCGCACGACGTCGTAAATTTCATTCGTCAGCTCCAGACTCGGACGCGAACCCAAAAGCTTGCTGATCGTGTCGCGCAGAATTTCATACGCCGTTTTGATCAAAAGCGCCGAAATTATCGCGCCCAGATACGCTTCCAAGCTCAGCCCAAAAATAAGCGAAATCAAAGCCGCTACGAGGGTGGCTAGCGATACGAGCGCGTCGTATTTGGCGTCCACGCCGCTTGCGATGAGCGAGTCAGAATTTACGCGCTCGCCCGTCTTTTGAGTATAGAGCCCCAGGCTAAATTTCGCCGCGACCGCTACGGCGATGATGACGAGCGAAACCGCATTATAATTCGCCGCTTGCGGATGAATGATCTTTTTGATCGATTCAACGAGCGAGACGCCGCCGGTGTAGAGGATAATGACGGCGATTACGATCGCGCTTAGATACTCGATCCTGCCGTGTCCGAAGGGGTGTGCGCGATCGGGCTGCTTGCTAGCAAGATGCACGCCCACGATCGTAATGACGGACGAAAGTGCGTCGCTTAGGTTATTTACTGCATCAAGTACGATCGCGATCGAGCCTGAGATCAGCCCCACGACGCCCTTAAATGCCGCTAAAATTACATTTGAAATGATACCGATCGCACCGGTGCGAATGATGATTTTATCCCTGCTATACGCCGCTTGAGGCACTTCCATTATCTCTCCTTTGAAATTTTACTCTAAGCCGCAATCGCTGCGCGTGTAGGTCAGATCGGCGATTTTTTCGCCGCTTTGCAGAAATTCTCGCACGCCTATGCGATTTAGACCGCCCGCTTTCATCATCGCGCATACGTCCTTTTGCCTGTTGACGCGCAAAATGCTTTCAAAATTTTGCTTGATTTTGGGATCTACTTTGTCCCAAATTTCATTTTTTAGAATCGTGGGAATTACAAATTTATCGCCCTCGCATGTAGCCGCGCTCAACTCTATATTTTTAGTCGCGGGGTGACTGTGCCCATTTACGGCGTCCGCCAAAGCCTTGCAGCGCTCGGCATCTCCCGCAAGCGCTGCGCTGCAGATAAATACGCCGAATAAGGCGAGTATAAATTTTTTCATTTTCATCTCCTTATTTTTATTTGAAATTTATCATATTAAAATTTTAAATTCAATCTATTTTTGAAATTTAAAGACCTATTTGCGCGACGCAAATCCGCTAGCCGCCAAAATTACTTACGTTAAAATAGCGGCGTAAATTCCATAAATCACCGCTAGAAATTTTCTAAATCGCGGCAAAAATTCTTTAAATTCCGCGTAAAATTCTATGAGCGGAAATTTTTGTGATGGATCATCACATGCTATCGCTCAAAGCGGTGCGCGACGAGATCCGTCCGTATCTTTTTTAACTCGCCGTTTAAGTTATAGATTTAACGCAGTTTTGAAAAGCTCCAGCCAATCCGCGCCCGCCGTTTAAATTTATAAATTTAATGCAGTTCCGCGTTGAGTTTGATCGCACGCTTGCTAACGCTTGCCGTAATCTGCCCGCTTTGGCTGTTTTGGCGGAAGTGCAGACCGCTAAGCCCAGCAAGCTCAAGCCCTTTATAAATTTCACGATCAAACGCAAAGCTTGGATTTAGCGCCGCTAGCGCCTCGCGATCCTTTTGCTCGATAAAAACCTTCGTGCCCTCAAGTACCGCAATACCGGCATCCACGATGCAGCGGTCGCCTAGCGGAATGCCCGTTACGGAGTTTGCGCCCAGCAAGCAGTGCTTGCCGATGCTCACAGCATTGCCGTTGGTGCCGCTTAGCACGCCCAAAATCGACGCGCCGCCGCCTATGTCGCTGCCCTCGCCCACGACGACTGAGCTACTGACGCGCCCCTCGATCATAACGCTGCCGGTCGTGCCTGCGTTGAAATTCACATACGCAGCGCCCGGCATTACGGTCGTACCCGCAGCGATATGCGCACCCAAACGCACTTTCGCATCGTCTAAAATCCGCACGTTTTGCGGCGGTACGACGTGGCTTAGGTAGCGCGGAAATTTATCGACGCTGATGATACGCGGATAGCGGCCCTGCATTTTTAAAGAGATTTCGTTTTCTCGCAGCCACCAAAGCTCGATCGGACGGGCGTTTTCGTCCCACGCGACGTTCGGAAGCACGCTAAATGCGCCGTCTAGATTGAGCGTGCGCGGCTCGCAGAGATTTAGCGAAAGCGCGTAAAGCTTGAGATAGATGCTCTCGACGCTTTTTGGCGCGGCATCCTCGAAGATGAAGCTAGCGCAAAAGCTTGCGTGCTCGTCCGATTTCATCGCCTCTTTAACCGCAAGCAGCACCTGTAGATTTTTGTGTGCGCCCTCTTTGGCGTCTGGCTGTAGAAATTTTAAAGCCTCGATCGCCTTTTTTAGGGCTTTGTGCGTTAGCGGAAGGACGCACTCGCTACCGCTAAAATCCATGACCTCACCGCATTCGGTTAGAGCATGGATTAGCACTGCTGCGCTTGTTAGCCCGTCTTTAAAATTTACGTGCGCGTAATTTACGCTTAGGCTTTTGTGCCCCTCCGCGCACCCCTTAAATACGCGCCCGACCGCCCACATGATCGGATCGCGATAGCCCTTTGCGGCGCGAACTTTATCTGCAAAAGCTCGCAGCTCGCTTAGGCTTTTAATCTCTTTCATATTTAATCCTTAATCGCAAAATTGCGCGGGAGTATAGCTAAATTTAATTTAAAAGGGGATTTGAAAAGGCGCATGAATGGAATTTAAAAGCGAAAACACGCGCTTTTAAATTCTTGATTATTTTGTTTTAGATTATTTGGTTTCTTGTAGTTTTGCTGCGGACTTCTTATCTTGCTGTTGCTCCGGCGAAACAAAAATACTCACATCTTCGCTAGGGACTTTCTTTCTTATTATATGATCACAGGTAGCACCAATGC
>NZ_CALIBB010000107.1 GCF_938045595.1 uncultured Campylobacter sp. | reverse complement strand
TTCATTATTTCTCCTGTTTTGCGATTAAATTTAGGCGTCGCAAGCAGCGCCTAAATTTCTCAAATTTCTAAAATTTGCGGACAGATTTTAGCTACGCTTTGTTCAAACTCCGCCTTTTGCGAGGCGTTCGGTTTGTCAAGGGCTTCGAATTTAGCAAAAAGCTCCGCTACCTCAAACCAGCCCGTGAGATTTAGATCGAATTTTTCCAAATTCGCCTCGGACAAAAACTCCAAATCATGGTCGTAAAACGCGATCTCGCCGCTAGAGCTTAGCAGCCAAAGATCGCCGGTGCCGCTATCTGCAAAGATACAAAACTCGCGCAGCAGCCCGCTATCGCCCTCAAAAGAAAATTTCGCCGCGTCGTTGTAGTGCGCGATCTCGTGCTCTTTAGGCACTCTAAAACCGCCTGCAATCTCCCTGCCGAGGTATTCTCCTAGGATATTTTTTAGCTCGTTTTTGTTCAAAATTTAACCCCTCCGCTTTAGTTTCGTTTTTTGACGTAAAACATAAAAAAGCCGACCATCGCTGCGAAAATCACGCACATCGCAAGTGTCACGATGAGCGTGCCGTGCGCCGAGCCGCTTAAAAACAGCCCCGTCGTGTTCATCCCGAAAAAGCTCGTAATGAAATTTAGCGGCAAAAGTAGCGACGAGATGATCGTGAGGATGTAGATGTTGCGGCTAATTTTGTCGTTTTTGAGGCCTTGGATGAACTGATAGATATCCTCGATCCTGACGGCGTATTCGCTCATCACGCCCTTGAAAACGCCCGCTTCGTAGGCGTAGTTTTTCAGCCGCTTTTTAAGGGCCGCTTGCTCGTTTGCGCAGATGAGCAGCGCCTCGTAAAAATGCGAAATTTTGTTTTGAAATTTGCGGATTTCGTATTTTAGGACCGAGTGCCTTTTCATAAATTTTGAAAAATCGCCGCGGCGCGTGTAGATTTTTTCGTAATTCTCAAGCTCTGCGGAGTGCTCTAAAATTTTATCGCGGTACTGCGCGAGGATCTTTTTAACGACCGCGAAAAACTCCGCCTCGCTGCTAAGCCGCACCTCGGCGGCACCCTCCTGCAAATAGATTGCGCCCGCGTCGAAAATAAAGCGGTAGTTTTGCTCGCGCGGCGCGTCCGTCACGAAGTACACATACTCGCGATCCTCGGCGTAGTAGTAGCCTGAAACGCTGCGCTTTTCGGTAATCGGGTTCAATGAGGCCTCCTTATTCAATCGTTTTAAATTTACGGAATTTCAGAATTCCGCTCAAATTTACGGAATTTTGAAATTCTGCTGCCTATAAGAATTCCGAAATTTCGCCGCCACTTAAATTTTATCGTATTTGGAATTTCAAAATTCTTTTGCGCTTGGAATTTTAAAATTTTGTGAGCTGTAAATTCCGGCTAAATTTTAAAATTTAGCATGCCGTAATTCAACCCCTATTAAAATTTAACGCGAGCCGTAAGGCTCGCCCTTTGAGCGTGCCAGGGGTTGGGGGATTTTAAGGGGGAAGGGGAGCGCCTCGCAAGTAGCGCCCCTTCCCCCCTTAAGAGAAAACGCTGCCCCGACCTAAATTCCATAGGCAGAATTCTACATAGAGAAATTTTAAATTTATTACAAGATGAAATTCTATTTTGTAAATTGTTACAAAATTTTATGATATAGCCTAGTTCTCGGGTGTATTATGTGCAATATTCGTAAGGGGGCGGCGCTCGGAGTTGCGAGGCGTGCCCGCCCCCTTACCAACCCCCACCCGCGCGACGCTAGAAGGGCGGACTACGTCCGCGTTATTTAAATTGCGGCTTACGCCGCATATTTGGAATTTTAAATTCTATGTAAAATTTAAAACCGCGAGCCGCAAAGTGTTTCGGCACGACGGATATAAAATGGAGGCAAAATTTAAAATTTACCCGCTGCAAGCCGCGATCAGGATGCAAGCGAATAAATTTGGCAATTTTAGGCAAATTCACGAGCGAAAATAAATTTTAAAAACTCCCGCGAAATTTTACAAAATCTCCCTAAAATCATACCCTGCGTTTTTGAGCGCCCAGGCGATGTCCTCTTGATGAGCCTTGCCTTTGGTCTCAAGCGTGATCGTGATCTGCGCGTCGCCGTACTCGATATTGGTCGAGAAGCGGTCGTAGTCAATCTTGACGATGTTTGCGTTGGCGCGGCGCAAAATTTCGGTAAGTCCCGTAAGCGCGCCCGGCTTATCGACGAGCGTGACGTTGATCGTCATCTTGCGGTGCGATTTTATGAGACCCTTTTCGATGATGATGTTTAGCATCTGCACGTCGATGTTGCCGCCGCTTAGGATGATGCCGATCTTTGCGCCCGCGGGGAATGCAAATTTTGCGTTCATCAGCGCTGCTACTCCCGCCGCGCCCGCGCCCTCGACGATGATTTTTTGCTGCTCGAGCAGATAGAGTATCGCGCTTGCAATCTCCTCGTCATCGACCTGCACGAACTCATCGACGCACTCGATGATCGTAGAGAGCGTGATCTCGCTCGTATCCCGCACCGCGATGCCGTCGGCGATGGTGCGGACCGATTCGGAATTTAGCGGCTTTTTCGCGACGAAGCTATCGTGCATCGCGGGCGCGCCCTTGGCGGCTACGGCGATGATTTTGATGTCCGGATTGATCTGCTTGGCGCAGCTGCAAACCCCCGTCGCAAGCCCGCCGCCGCCAACCGGAACGACGATGTATTCAAGATCTGCGACCTCTTCGATCATCTCAAGCGCGATCGTGCCTTGGCCCGCTTGTACGAACTCGTCGTTGAAGGGATGCACGAACGTCAGATTGTGCTCCTTGGCATATTCCAGCGCAAACGCGTACGCCTCGTCGAAATTATCGCCCTTTAGGATGATCTCCGCGCCCAGAGCCTTCGTGCCGCTTACCTTAAGTAGCGGCGTGGCTTCAGGCATTACGATCACGGCATGCACGCCGAATTTTTGCGCGCTCATCGCTACGCCTTGGGCGTGGTTGCCCGCGCTTGCGGCTATTACTCCATGTGCCCGCTCCTCATCCGTTAGGTGCGCGATTTTATTGTAAGCCCCACGGATCTTATATGCGCCGGTGCGCTGCAAGTTCTCGCTTTTGAGATACACTTCCGCGCCGTAAAGCTTGCTGAGCTTCGGCGCCAGAGCAAAGGGCGTTTTATAGACGAAATCGTTTATCGTGCGCTTTGCTTGGATGATTTTATTTAGATCAACCATCTACTTCCTTTCGTAATTTTAAATTTTGTTATTATACATATTTTAGGCGGAATTTTATCCCGCGCGCAGCCTAAATCCGCAGCTTCGGTTTTAGCTCCGCTTAACTCCTGCGCCGCAATAGCACGCCGCATTCGATATGCGCCGTATGCGCGAACTGATCGAAGATCGCAAACCTGCGCACCTCATGCGTAACGCAAAGCGAGCGCAAATTTTCAAAAAGCGTCTGCGGGTTACAGGAGATGTAGATCAAATTTTGAAAATTTTTTATGAAATCAATCACGCTAGGCTCCAGCCCCGCTCGCGGCGGATCGATCAAGACGTGCGAAAAATCGTAGCCGAAAATATCGATCCCCTTTAGCCGCTCAAACTCGCGCCTGCGCGCAAACGCGCTCATCAGCTCATCCGCGCTAAGGCGAACGAATTGCGCGTTGCAAACGCCATTGAGCTCGCAGTTTATGCGGGCATTCACGATCGAGCTTTTTGAAATTTCGCTCGCCAGCACGCGGTTAAATTTAGTCGCAAGCGGGATGGTGAAGTTGCCGTGCCCGCAGTAC
>NZ_CALIBB010000106.1 GCF_938045595.1 uncultured Campylobacter sp. | reverse complement strand
AGGCAGAGCCGATATGCTGGCGCTAGACGTGCGTGCCGCGCCGCAAAATCTAAAGCTGCGCGCACCCGATGTTTGGATATACTCGCGCCGCAACTCTTACAATAAGCCCAATGGCAACTTCACGCGGAAAAGAAAAATGTATAGCGAATGCGTCTGCTAGAAGCGAAGCAAAATCGGTACGATAAACGAGAGTATAGCGAAGGTTGAACGGGCAGCAGGCTATTTTTTAGAAAATCAATGTACCTTAATAATCGCAAACAACAATCTGCGTAGGGTAAAAGAATACGAATTTATAAAATAATGAGCATAACGGATGCGCGAATAGACTAAATTTTAACTTTCAATGTAGAGTGAGAATAATAGCCGCCCCTATAGGCATATGAAAGCAGAACTTCGCTCCAGCTTGCGCTGCAGCCGCATTGGCGAGACCATGCGAAAGCGCATCCCTTAATAAATACCCAATCCGTTACTCATTTTTTGCTCCTTCTTCTGGATTGTTTTTAATCAAATTTCTATCTGAAAAATTTATAAAAAATATCAATAAAAGTAGAAAAACCACCCCTTTTAAAAAGAATTTAAACTGTGCGGTCATCAAATATGGTCTTAACAATCTATGATCAAAATTATATTCTTTATATATTTTTCCATCTTTATCTTCAAGCTGTAAAATTTCATTATTGCCTAATATATCTGGGCTTGGCTCGCCGTAAATTTTGATTTTTTGCCCTTTTAGCTTTTCGTAAATATCGCTATCGCTTTTGCTTATTTCATAAACCTTTTTCTTGCCGTTTTCTAGTTCTATATGTATTCGTCCGCCGCTTCCGCGAAAATTATAATAAACGTTTCTTAAAATTCCGATATCTATCTCAAGCTCATTCAATTGTTTGGGCGCCGTATCCGTTCTATAAATAGTAAGAAGCATCCCGCACAGGACAAAAAGCAAACCATAGCAGCCTATGCTAGCCACCTGTGCCGGCGGATGCGAAACTCCCTTGATAAAAACACGCCTATAAAATACATCGTAAAAATAATATAAGAGCCTTTTTATATATTTTGTTATGAATTTCATAAAATTTCCTTTCATATTCTTTTGGATGTTTTATTGAGTGATAATAAATTTGCTCTAAATTTACAAAATTTCCCGCTTTAAATTTTAAATCTGAAGAAACTTTAAAACCAAGCAAAATTCAAAGACCAAACATGTAAAATCGCCACGGTAGGGTTTCCACCTGCGTAGCTATGGCTCAGCGCCGTGAAGTATAAAATTTCATCCGCCCTACTCCTCAAACAGATTTCTCTCCACGACCTTTAGTACGCGACCGAGCGCCTCGCGCGCCTTATCGGTTGCGATGCGGCCTTTGGCAGTCTTTTCGATGTAGCCGTTGGCGAGCAGATAGGGCTCGATGACGTCCTCGATCGTGCCCTCATCCTCGCTAAGCGCCGCCGCGATCGTGCTAAGCCCCAAGGCACGGCGCTTGGCGTCAAATAAAATTTCCAAATATTTTATATCCATCTCGTCAAAGCCCTGCTCGTCCACGCCCAGCGCTTCAAGCCCTTCGCGCGCGCGATCGTGCGAGATAGCGCCCTCGTCGCGCACCTCGGCAAAATCGCGTATGCGGCGCAGCAACCTCAGCGCGATACGCGGAGTGCCGCGGGAGCGGCGCGCGATCTCGGCACTGGCGTCGGCTGCGCTCTCCTTCCCGAGTTTAACCGAAGCGATCTGCACTATCCGCGCAAGCTCGGCGTGCGTGTAAAACTGCAAGCGAAACTGCATGCCGAAGCGATCCCGCAGCGGCGCCGAGATCATGCCCGCGCGCGTCGTGGCGCCGATGAGCGTAAAGTGCGGAATGTCGATCTTGATGGTCTGCGCGGCGGGCCCGGAGCCGATGATGATGTCGAGGCGGAAGTCCTCCATCGCCGAATACAGCACCTCCTCGATCGCGGGGCTTAGGCGGTGGATCTCGTCGATGAAAAGCACGTCGCCGCTTTGCAGGTTCGTTAAAATCGCCGCCAGATCGCCCGCCTTTTCGATCATCGGCGCGGCGGTGACCTTGATAGCGGCGCCCATTTGAGCGGCGATGATGTGCGCTAGCGTGGTTTTACCTAGCCCCGGCGGCCCGTAGAAAAGCACGTGATCGAGCACGTCGGCGCGCTTTTTCGCCGCGGCGATGGCGATAGCGAGGTTTGATTTGATCTTCTCCTGCCCCACGTAATCCTCGAAGCTTGACGGGCGCAGCGAGCTCTCCACGCTCTCATCGAGCTGCATCTTTTCGATCTCTACAATTCTGTCCATAATCTCTCTTTAATCGTTTTTAAAATTTTAGCAAGTGTAGCGAAAAATGGCTAAATTTTGACAATTTTAAAGGGACGGATCTTTGCGGGCGGAATAAAATTTGCCGCGCGGAATTTTACGGTACGCGCTTAGGGCTGGGGCTAAAAAGCAGAGCACCCGTCGCGAAAGACTGCGAAATTTTAGCGCGACGTTTTAAGGCTACGCTCATGCCGTCGCTCGCTATGCTTTTTAAGTGCGAAATTTTGCCGTAGCGGCTCCCAAACAGCGCGCGGGTCGCTAACTGCGCTAAATTTTAATGCATAGAATTTGATCGCGTAGAATTTAAGACTTTGGCGTTCGCGAGCGACGATTGCGGAGCAAGCAGCGCGAAATTTGAGCGCGTAGAATTTAGTGGCAAAATTTGGCTGTTTGAAAAATACGCGCGAGATTTTGCGACGTGAAATTTGGCGCCTGGAATTTTGCAGCAAAATTTTATCTCGTAAAATTTTAATGTGGACTTTGTTTTTGCGGCAGCGAGGCTTTAAATTCTATGCTTCAAGCTTTGCGGCGCGCAGCCGGCTAGAATTTTATCTCACACAATCGGTTAAAATTTTGCAAGAAATTCTGTGTAGAATTTTATGCAAAATCTAACTTGCGCGCTTGCACGGCTGGATAAAATTTCGCGCGGAGTTTTGTCTTTCGCGACCGCTTGGAATTCGGCGCGGATTATAAAATTTGCCGCTAAGCTTAACGCGGGCTCGTGCGATTAAATTTAGCCACGCAATCTCGCGCTGCCTTATCAATTGCGCTCCAAATTAAGGCACCAAATTTTTCCTGCGCGAGCCTAGTTCTACAAATCATGCTCTTCGATCAAAACGCTCTTGTTATTATCGCTACTACAGAATGCTCTATATGAGCCGGACGTTGTGCTTTCGAATAAAAATACTACGCCATCGCTTTCTAATTTTTTCGAGCAGCCCTTGGCGTGTAGCTTGGCGAGCTTCGGGCTATCAGGGGCATAAAACTGATAGCTATCGGTGAAGTGCTCCACGTATCGATAGGTGATCTCCGCCCAAGGCACCTGCTCGTCGCCGCTTCTATTTAGCACGATGGTTCTGGCGTTTATCGCCGCGAGCTTTGATTTTAGCTGCCCAAACGTCTTTTTGTCCCAGTCGATGAGCTTTAACCCATCGCCGATGCTCGGCGCATTATCTCTGAAAATGGAATTTGAATAAAATTTCGTCTCGTTGCCGTCCAAATCGATCCAAATATACTCATCGCCGTAAGTACTCTGAATCGTAACGCGCAAATTTTTAGGGAAGTTGCGACCTGCAAAAGCTAACAAGTCTAGAAATTTCTCGCGATTTTGCTCGTAGTTTTGCATCGGCGG
>NZ_CALIBB010000105.1 GCF_938045595.1 uncultured Campylobacter sp. | reverse complement strand
GCTACTGAGGTTTGCCGAGGGCGCGCTTGATATTTGCGATCCTTTCGGCATCGGGGTGATTTTCGAGGGCGAAAGACCGCTGCGCGTGGAAAATTTAGAGCTTTGCGGGGAGTATTAACAGCGGATAAAATTTTAAATTTAGAGGCGATTTTAAAATTTATACAGCGCGTAAATCGGCGCACTATGGCGCACTCTCACAGATAAATTTAAATCTCGGCTCGTTGTCGTTTTGAAATTTTGTGGCGCACTGCAGCGGCTAAGATACGCTTTGACAAGGCGGCGTCTAAATTTCATTTTCCGCGCCGTGTCACGTAAATACTTCGTTCGTATCCTCAAAGTGAGCGTTTATTACTGCGGCACGAATGTAGGTGCGGGTAGGCTTGGAATTCTACGTAAAATTTTGAAAGTATCCGCGCACAACGGCGAGTAAAAAGTACGTGCAAACTCGGCGTCTGAGTGCATGTCCGCTCGTAGCCGCTACGGATTGAGCGAGCGAAGCGACAGAATTTAAACGCGGGGCGCGCGCGGGAAAAAGTCGAAGATGGGTGCGGAGAGATGCAAAAAAAGCGTAAAGGCGCGCGGCGGTATAGAGTGGGGTAGTGCGACTGCCGCAAATCAGGCTCGCAAATTGCGGATCAAAAGCGGGCTGAAACAAAAAGCTCGGCGCGCAAATTTGCGGATAGGGAAGTCGACGAGAGCAAAAAGTTCGGCGCGTAGATTTACGGATCGGGCGTCTAGGAAAGGACGGGACGCGCGCCGCGAATTTAGCGATTTGGCGCGCAGAACGCGAATTAAAAAGCGCCGTAAGCAAAGAGGCGCGCAGCGAAATTTTGCGCTCCTTAAAATTTTATAAAATTTTGCTCGTAAAATTTATGCCTTTTTAAAATTCTATAAAATTTCGATCGCAGAGTTTGCCCGTGAAATTTTTAAAGCTCTTGGCGGTCTGTTTTGAAATTTATAAAGCAGATTGCCGCGCAAGCGCCGCCGAGTAAAATTTGAGATCAAAGCAAGCTGAAAGTAGAAATTTTAAGCGCGAGCAAATTTGGCTCGCAAATTGTGGATGGGGCGTCCGGCGCAGCAGGGGTGCGGAGTGTAAATTTAGCGAGAAAACGAGAAAAATGATGTATAAATTTTGCGCGTAAACCATCTTAAATTTAGCGAACAAATTTTAAAACCGCTCTCGCAGCAATCCGCCTCAAACTATCTAAAATTAATGAGTAAATTTTAAAATTTCACCTTGCGGCATTCCTGCGCGAATTATTTAAATTTAATGATTAAATTTCAAAACTCGCCGTCTCGCATCACGCCCAAATTTACGCTCTATCTCGCGGCATTTGCCGCGCAGATCGCGCAAATTTAATGCTCTGCCTGACGGCATTTGGCGCGTAAATTTCACTCTGTGTTATGCGCGCAAATTTAATGCTCCGCCAGGTGGAATTTAATGCGCAAATTTCACGACGAAATTTCAGGGCGTTTCGAGTCTCGCGATTTACAGCTTCCTAAGCTTTGCGATCTCATCGCGCAGCGCCGCGGCCTTTTCAAACTCCAGCGCTGCCGCGGCATCAAGCATCTGCTTTCGCAGTTCCTTTACGATCTTGGCGCGCTCGGCGGCAGGCATCTTCTCTAAGTTGGCGCCCTTTCTTAAAATTTCGGTGCCGTCCTCGATCTTTAGACTTTCTTCGATATTGCGGCTCGCAGAATGCGGGGTTATGCCGTGGGCGCGGTTGTATTCAT
>NZ_CALIBB010000104.1 GCF_938045595.1 uncultured Campylobacter sp. | reverse complement strand
CTTGCTACGCTTGATTTACTGGTTTGTATGCCGTAGCGTTTCCATAGAATATCCGCTATTTTTTGATAGCTATGGCCGCTTTTATGTAGGGATTTTAAGCAATCCTTATAATCTGCTATTTTTGATTTGGTCGGTTTTTTCTTTGGGCCTAGTAGCTTTTTATACTCTTTATTTACTACTTCGCTTAAGGCTCTTTTATCTACTTTCATATCTTTGTAATAGTGCAATATACCATTAAGTGCATTATCCGCTCTTTTCTTATCATGCCTTGCTCTACTAATATATGAGATAAAGGTATTTACTAGCCATATAAGCTCATTCTGATTAGCAGTTTCTTGAGCTTTGTCGTTAAAGACCTTTATACCTTTCTTGACTCTTAAAAGATTTTCGTAATGCATAGCTGCTCCTTTGTGATAGATTTTGTGGTAAATTTAAAAGATTACTGGTCTATTATAACGGGGAAAATAAAAAAGCTTGGAGATTCATTATTTTTATGCAGCTTTGTTGTCTTTCAATAGCTTCGTTGTCTTTAGAAGGCTCATCGTTTTTTTAAAGGTCTTATTGTACTTCGTTGTCTTAAGTCATTGTTTTTCAAAGGTTTTATTATTGTATTTCATTGTCTTTTCAAAAACCTCATTGTCTTTAGGTAGCTTCGTTGTCTTTCAGAAGCCTTATTATGCTTCGTTATTTTTCGATAGGTTCATTGTCTTCTCAGAAGCATCATTGCGCTTTATTGCCCTTTCAAAAGCTCTATTTTTTCAACAACCTTATTGTCTTTTCAGTAGATTCATAGTTTCTATGGGGCTTCATCGTTTCTTATAAAAGGGCTTGGTGATAGAGAATGGTAGTATGATATTGTGGGATATTTTGAGGGTATGAGAGGGAGGGGATAGGAGGGATATCAGGGAGGAAAGCGTTCATTTTTAGGATTGGGGATGGAGAATTCCGGGGTTGGTTTTGAACTAGATATTGCAGCTGAAGGGCATATGTGAGTTGGGATTTGAAGAGCGTAAAGGGCAAAAACTTGTAAAATTGCAGAATCGGCTTTCTTCTTTTTGTGGGTTCTTTAATGAGGGACAAAGGCCACAAGCGTAAAAACCTGTCTAAGGATAGAGATATTTGAGGAATTGTGATATATTTCGTGCAGGGAGCATTTTAAATTTACTACATTAAATTTAATCATGCGTTTGCTATGGTTTTGAGGATATAAATCTATGGGGCGGCATCTTAAAATATGATGCCGCCCCATATAAATTATCGATCTACAAAGCGATATGCTAGCGAGTGAAATGAAATGCCGGCATAATACTAAGGCATAACCCTTAAGCCTTAACTCATATAAACCTGAATATCATCCTTGCGAATATCTTTTTGGTTAAATTCCAAAGCTTCAGAGCCGTCAGCGTATATATTTAGCTGCTCGATGATCTTATTTACCGTATCTTGGCTCAAGAATGAGTTATCTTTCAAAGCCTCTTCTTTGACAATATTAGAGGTAGAGCTTAGATCTGCTGCAGTGCTGTTAGCGTTAAGAGCAGAATTTAGATCAGGGGCGTTTAAATTTGAATCATCGCAATACTTTGAAACGATAGCTTTCAACCCATCTTTATCGCCGTTACCTAGAATCATATCCCAACCGGATTTGGAATTTAAATCGTGTCCATTGGTTTCTTTTGAGGCAGATGAGACTTCGTTTTTATCGCTATTGGTAGAGGATGTAGAGCCTGCCTGTAAAAGTGCCGCGGGCTTTACTTCATCCGAGTTTTTCAAGAATGGCGACGATTGAGTTTCGTTATCTATGTCTAGCTCGGCATTCATCGCTAAAGCAGCGGGTTTTGCGGCTGGCAAAAATGTCTCCGTAGTGCTTGCTAAAGAAGCCGCTTTGGCATTATTCGTCTCATAATCCATACCGAAAGCCTTAAATATATCCGCCGCCTTGATATTTAGATATTTGCCTATATGAAATTCCTCTATGACGTTATTTCTATTGCTAAAAAAGCCTTTTACCTCCAAGATATCATTTTTGGCATTGGGATCCGCCGGAGTGATGATGAGCTTGAGGTCATCCGAACCGTTCTCGCCGTAATCATAGCGGACTCTTTTTACGGGATTTTTATATATGACCTTATCGTATCCTCCAAGATCCATTATGGTTTTTGCTCCTCCGTCATAGGTAAAGACATTATCTTCCTTGCCTCCTATCATAGTGTTTGCATCACCTTTGAGCTTGGCGTTTTTTAAGATAAAGTCATTATTTAAAGTGATGCCGTCTTTAAATTCGATATTTAGGTTTGTCACAAAATTACGCCTTTTTTCATAATTATACCCCGAGGTAGTGCTATAGTCCTCTATTAATACGGTATCGTTTGAAACGGTGCTTGATATTAGAAGAGTTTTATTTACTAAATCTAGTTCAAATTTAACATCCTCCTTATTTAAATCTTTAAATTTAATCAAATCCCCATTGTTAATACTCGTTATCGTATCCTTGCCGTCGCCTTTAGAAAAAACGAAAGTATTTTTGCCCTTGATCTCTTCACCGTAACTTCTATAGCCTCCCTTTAGTATGTCATTGCCTCTGCCGCCTTCAAGGATATTTTCTACTCCGCCGCCGCCGGTTAAAGTATCGTTTCCATCTCCGCCCTTGATGATATTATCCATATCGTTATAACCGTATAGCGTATCATCGTCTGCGTCGGTGCCGATAAGCGATAATCTTTTAATCTCTTCAATTCCTAATTCTTCGCCATTGGCAAATTTAAAGGTTTTTACGGCGTTATTTTCATTGGTTCTATTTTGATCGGTAGCATTTCGTAAAGTAATCGAATCTCCAGCAGAATTTTTAAGAGATATAACGAAATCCTTATAATTTCGATAATTATCGTTAGGATAGTCGTTTCTAGCTCTTTTAACTATCAAATCCTCTTTGCTTATGCCTTCGCCAAATTTAAGAGTATCACTATCTTTATCGTCGCTATATTTGGTATAATCATCCACTATTGTGTCGTTACCGTCTCCTTTATTAAAAATAAAAGTATCATCACCGACTCCGCCGCTTAAAATATCGTCTCCCTTGCCGCCGATTAAGACATCATCGCCCCTATCTCCGTAAAGCTCATCGTCTCCATCGTTGCCCACTATGGTGTTGTTTGCGTCGCTATAGCCTTTTATAGCTTCATTTTTATCGGTTCCCACTAAAGATAATGCAATAATATCTTCAAAGTTTAGCTTATCGCCATTAGCAAACTGTAAGGCCTTTACCGCTGCGTAATAAGGACTTGGTTTATTGTCCCGAATGACACTTTGTAAAGTTATGGAATCTTTATCGTTGTTTTTAAATTTGATCGTTAGGCAAGTAGGTTCCCGATCCCCTTCCTCTCTTTTGCTTTTGGATATTATAATATCTTCCTTGTTGATACCTTCGCCGAATTTTATAATATCCATTCCGCCTCCGGATTCCTCTATAATATCGGCTCCATCGCCAATATTGAAGACATAGGTATCGTCGCCATCTCCACCATCAAGAATATCGTCTCCTTTGCCGCCGACTATAATATCGTTACCGTCTCCTCCATCTATGGAATCATTTCCCTCCTCACCGTAAAGAACATCGTCTCCGCCATAGCCACTTATAGAGTCGTTACCTTCCCCGCCGTATATCGTATCCTTCAGTCCTCTTCCAAGAACATCCGTACCTGCACCTTCAATAACATCATCTCCTCCAAAACCTTTTATGATGTTATTATCCATATCGTGATAGGCAGATAATTTATCGTTTTGATCGGTGCCGAGAAGAGATAGTCTTTTAATGTCATCAAGTTCTAGCTTATCACCGTTTTCGAATTCGAAATAATCTATGTTACCACCATTCACTGCGGAACCCCTAACAATAGCATCTTTAAGTATTATAGAATCTGTGTCGTTATTTTTAAATTTAATAGTTATATCTCCATAGTAGCTACCTCTAGTTACTATAAGATCCTCTTTGCTTATACCTTTTCCAAATTTAAGAACATCCGACATATTGCCGTTTTCCTTTATGGTATCGGTTCCGTCACCTTTATTAAAAATATAGGTATCGTTGCCGTTTCCGCCCTCAATAATATCGTTTCCCTTGCCACCGATGAAAGTATTATCTCCCATACCGCCGTGAAGCTCATCTTCACCGTCGCCCCCCATTAAAGTATCGTTACCATCTCCACCATATAGTTTGTCGTTTCCGTCGCTGCCTACAAGAGTATTGTTTGCATCGTCAAAGCCCTTTACGGCTTCTCCACTATCGGTACCGACCATAGGTAGCTCTTTGATATCTTTAAAGCTTAGTTTATCCCCATTGGCAAATTCAAAGTTCTCTATTGCGCCATTAATTCTAGTTTTATTTTCATAAATAACATTTTTTAAAGTTATGGAATCGGCAGTATTATTTTTAAATTTAATCACGATATCATCTTTATCTGCACCCCTACTTATAAGCAGATCCTCTTTGCTAATCCCTTCTCCAAATTTAAGGGTATCGGCTCCATCGCTATCCTCTATAGTATCGTTGCCATCACCTTTATTGAATACGTAAGTGTCATTCCCTACACTACCATTTAGGGTATCATCTCCTTTATCTCCGATTAAGGTATCATTGCCGCTACCGCCTTCGATTAGATCGTTTCCGTCTCCGCCGTACATAGTATCATTCCAGCCTTGGCCATAGAGTTTGTCGTCTCCGCCACCTCCTTTGATGATGTTATTTGAATGGACATAACCTATAATGTTTTCGCTATTGTCGGTACCGATCAAAGAGAGTTTTTTGATATCTTCAAAGCTTAGCTTGTCACCATTGCTAAATTCAAAGGTTTCTATAACGTTATTTTCGTTTATTGAGTTGCCATGGGTAACATCTCTTAGGGTTATTGAGTCGTTCGAAGAATTTTTAAAGAGTATGACTATATCTGAATATTCCTTTCGTTTAGTGGAATTATTCATTCTCGCGACTCTTTTGACGATAAGATCCTCTTTGCTT
>NZ_CALIBB010000103.1 GCF_938045595.1 uncultured Campylobacter sp. | reverse complement strand
AGAGCTACTTAAATTCTCAAAATTTCGATGGCCTTATGCTAAGCAACGAGCGGCAAATTCTATCTTGCGAGAGCGCGCTTACAGCTCTTAAAAACGCGAGCGAGCGCCTGGCTTGCGGCGAGCTTGAACTTTTTGCATTTGAGATAAATCGCGCGATTGAGGCGATTGCACGTATTTCGCGTCCATTTGAGCGAGACGAAATTCTAGACGAAATGTTTAGCAATTTTTGCCTCGGCAAATAGCGTTTTAGCTACTAATTAGCCAAAATTCAATATAATCTCGCATTTAAAACGAGGTCTTTATGAAGGAAAAAATCCAATATTTTTTGGCGCTGTGTCTGATAAAATTTGCAAAATTCGCGCCGAAAAGCTTCATATTCGCATTTTTCGATAAGCTCGCACTTTTTGCATCGTGGAAGCTTAGTAGGCGCGTTAAAGTCGCACAAGACAACCTTCGCGCCGCCTATCCGCAAAAAAGCGAAAGTGAGCTTCACGCTCTTGCGATCGATAATTTTCGCAGTATCGCTAGGACGCTTACCGACACGCTTTTATTTTACAACGGCAGACTAAAATTTGATGATCTGATTTCAAACGGCGAGCAGGCGCTAGAGCGCGTCCGAAAGCTAAAAGGTGATAATCCGCACGGGATTTTATTTTTTACCGCGCATTTTGGAAATTGGGAAATTTTAGCTAATTTTTTCGGTGCCAATGGCTTTCCCGTCTCGGTAGTCGGGCGTCGCAGCGATAATGAGTTGATCGAGGAGCGGCTAGTGGCGCCGTTTCGCGAGCGCTACGGCAACGACCTCATTTACAAGGACGATGCGATGCGCAGGCTCGTGCAGGCGCTAAAGCAGGGGCGCAACGTAGGCATTCTGCCCGATCAAAAGCCGGGCCCTAAAAACAGCCTGATTACGACCTTTTTTGGACGGCAGTGCTACACCACGAAGACCATCGCGTCGCTTTATTTGAAATTTCATCCCGTGCTGATCCCGATCTTTGCGCGCCGCGGAGAGGATGATCGCTATGAGATCGTGATTAAGGATTTTCCGCCACTACCTGAGGGGCTAAATAAGGACAAAGCCGAGCTGTTTATCACGCAAAAGTGCAACGACATTTTCGAAGAGGTCGTGCAAACCGCGCCGCAGCAGTGGTTTTGGATACACAAACGATGGAAGATGGACTGATGGCGTGGCAAATTTCAAGAGGCGAGAGCAGACGGGGCATCGCGAGAAATTTATCCGCGCCGCAGAGCTCGCGCCTTTTTGCAAAAGAGCAAAGTGCCGTAAATTTAAGTAACGCCGCGCGCGCCGTTAAAATTTTAAATCGCGAAAATTTCGTAGCGATCGCCGCCGCGCGAAAGGACAAAAATTCGGACTTCAAAAATTTCATATCGTTTTGCGGCAGCCCCTCTTGCACTTTGCGGCGCGAAAGCTTTAAAGGTAAAAATTTAAGATCGGGCGCTTCAGACTGGGCGTGGCGCGCAGGCGGCGGCTCTCTAAATTTAAACAGCGAAAGCTCCTGCGCAAATCCGCCCACCACTCACAATCCGCATCGAAAAGCACTCATCTTAAGCGACGGCCGCAAGGGGCACGAGAACCAAAGCATCGCATTTTGCGAGCTAAGAGGGCTTGAGTTTTGCATTTGCAAGATCGCTTACGCAAACAAGCTTCTTAAACTATGCTCCTACGCGCTTGATTTTTTCGGGCTTTATTTTAAAATTTTTAAGTGCGACCTCAATGGGGGCGGCACGGCGACGGACCGTAAAAACGGATCAAATTTAAATAATACCTCTTTAAACAGCCCCGCTGCATCAGATAGCGCAAATTTAGATGCCACGCCGAATGGCACCAATTCAGATGCCGTATCATATAGCGCAAATTTAGACGCTGCATCAGATCGCAATTTAAATTTCGCAGATTTCGATCTATTTGTAGGCGCGGGCTCTACGATCTATTACGCGCTGAAATTTTACGCGCGCAGATACACTAGGCCGAGTATAGCACTAATGTATCCGAAGGGCTACCGCAAGGATTTTAGCGTCATCATCGCAGGCGCGCATGACCGCCCAAAGCCGCGCGCAAATCTTAAAATTTCGCCCGTCTCGCTTAGTTTTTCGCGCCCGCAGGGGCTGTATCAGCCGCAGCGTAAATCCATCGGATTTATCATCGGCGGGCCGAATTCCTGCTTTGAGATGGGGGATGAAATTTTAAAGCAGATCGAGGGCGTAAGGGCGCAGTTTGCGGACTGCGAGTTTGCGCTAACGACCTCTCCGCGCACGCCGAGGGCTACCGAGAGCGCGCTAGAAAAGCTTGGCTGGGATTACAGCGTGATTTATAGCCGCGAGCCCGTAAATCCGATCGGCGATTTTTTGGCGCAGTGCGAGTGGGTCTTTATCAGCGAGGACAGCGTCTCGATGATAAGCGAGGCTGCATCTAACGGGAGCGCGAACGTGGCTATTTTGAGTTTAAAACGCAAAGACGCTCATAATAAATTTGACGATTTTATAAGCGCTCTCGTTTCTACGGGTCACGCTAGGCGCTATGACGAAACGTTAAAAAAGACCGCGAAGTATGATCTTAAGGCATTTGTGAGGGAGATAAAAATATGAGGGTCGTGCAAATCCTGCCCGAGCTGAACGAAGGCGGCGTCGAGCGCGGCGTAGTCGAGCTAAATAGAGAGTTTGCGCGGCGAGGCATCGAAAATTTCGTTATCAGTAACGGCGGCAAATTGGCGCCCGAAATAGAAAAAGACGGCGGCGTGCACGTACAGCTCGACGTTTGCTCCAAAAATATCCTAAGCGTTGCGGCGCGCGTTTTAAAGCTGCGTAAAATTTTAAGCAGGATCGCTCCAGACATCGTGCATGTCCGCTCCCGCGTGCCGGCGTGGCTGGTTAAATTTGCTCGCCCGCGTGCAAAGATCGTAAGCACCGTGCATGGGATAAATTCCGTAAATTTCTACAGCAAAATCATGACGGATGCGGACGCGATCATCTGTCCTAGCGGCTACGCGCGCGATCACGTGGTGCGAAGCTATGGCGTAGATGCAGCCAAGATCACGATCATTCCGCGCGGCATCGATCTAGAAAAATTTAATCCAAAAAATTTAGACGAGCGCTTCATCGCGGAATTTAGACAGAATTTTAATCTCGCGCAGGATGATTTCATCGTCTCGGGCGTTGGGCGCATCACGCAGATTAAGGATTACAAAACCCTGATCCGCGCCGCGGCTTTGGCGAGCGAACAAAAGCTTAAAATTTTAATCGTAGGCGGCGTAAGAGCGGATCGCGACGAGTATTTTTCCGAGCTAAAATCGCTCGTAGGGGGGCTTGGCCTGGGCGAGCGCGTAATTTTTACGGGCTCGCAGAGCAAGGTAGCCGAAATTTACTCGCTCTCGTCGGTCACAGTAAGTGCTTCGAGCAAGCCCGAGAGTTTCGGGCGTTCGATGGCTGAGGCGATCGCGCTGAACTGCCCCGTGATCGCGACCCGCCACGGCGGCGCACTAGATATCATAAAAGAGGGCGAAAACGGCTATTTTTTTGACGCGGGCGATGCGCAGGCGCTGGCGGGGCTGTTTGCCCCCGCACGCGAGCTGAAATTTGACGGCTACGGCTACGTTTCGCAAAACTTCAGCCTAGAGCAGATGGTAGAAAAAACGATAAAGGTTTATGAGAGTTTAATATGAAAAATTTTTTTTACGAAAACGGCGCACTTAGCGGCTGGAGGATCACATTTTTAACGCTGCTGCTTCTTTGGTGCGCGTCGCTATTTTTTAAAAACGCGGTCTATCAGATCTCCTTCGCGGCGCTAAGTCTGGCTACGATACTAAGCTTTTTGGCCTATCGCATGAGGATTGAGCGATGATCTACGCGGCGCTTTTGGCTTTTGCGGCGCTTTTTGCGTGGTTTTGCCTGCGCTTTGCGTGGTGGGCGAAGGACCAACCTTACGAGTATCCGCGCGTGCTGATGTATCATATGATCCGCGAGCATCTGCCAAAGCGCGCCTCTAAATTCAACCGCCTGCGCGTGACCCCCACCGCGTTTGAAAAACAGCTTGCGTGGCTGAAGCGAAACGGCTTTACGAGCTATACTTTAAGCGAGCTTGCAAGCTTGGGCAGCAAGCCTGCAAAGGCGGTTTGCATTACCTTCGACGACGGGTATCGCGATAATCTTACGGGTGCCCTGCCTCTTTTGCAAAAATACGGCTTTAAGGCGACGATTTTCATCGTGAACCGGCGCTTTGACGGGAATTGGGCGACCGATAAGGATCTGAAAAAATCAAGCGACGAGCTAAATCGCGAGGAGATGCTAAGCGACGAGGAGGTTCGCGAGCTTTTGCGAAGCGGGCTCATCGAGATCGGCTCGCATACGCTCGATCACGCAAACTTGCCTAGCCTGGATCCGCAAGAGCAGCTGCGTCAGATGAGCGAATCAAAGCGCGAAATAGAGGCGAAATTTGACATTTCTTGCAGCGCCTTTGCCTATCCGTTCGGCTTTTATAACGAAATTAGCGTGCGCTGCGCGCGCGAGGCGGGCTTTAGTTGCGCCGTTACGACGCAAAACGACGTGTTGCGCCCCCACTACTCAAATTTTGAAATTCCGCGCATCATGGTTAGCGGCAGGCAGGGGCTTTTTAGCTTCATTTTGAAGATGAAGAAGGGCAGAAATAGATGAAAATCGCCTATCTTTGCTGCTCCAGATTTTACGGCGGCGTCGAAAAGATCGTGATCGACTCGCTAAATGAGCTTTGCAAAAGCGAGCAGGCGGCGCTCATCGTGCCCGATAGATGCGAGTTTTTGCAGCGTCTGGATGCTCGCGTGCAAATTTATGAATACAAAAGCCGAGACAAGCGCTACAATCCATTTTTGTTCGCTGAAATTTATCGGTTTTTACGCTCGGGCGGATTTGAAATTTTACATTCGCACGGCGCTAAAGCCGCGCAGATCGGCTTCGTGGTCGAAAAATTTTTAAATCTTAAGCTTGTCGCGACCAAACACAACGACCGCAAAGCGCCCGTTTTCGATCGCGTGCGAAACGTCATCGCAGCCTCGCGCAAGGTCGCAACCACGATAAATCACGCCGCGAAGGTGATATATTTCGGCATAGAGCCGCGACAGGAGTTTGCAAATCGTGAAATTTACGCGCGCTGCAAGGACTTGGAGGGTGCCGCAAACGAAGCGCTCAAGGAAACAAAGGACGCGCGCAGCGACTCGGCTGGCGCTGCGGGTGCGTCGCAAAATATGGCTGACGCTGCGTACACGTCGCAAGATATACCTGGCAGGGCGGGTGTGTCGCAAGATAGGGCTTTGGATGCGGACGCATCGCAAAATAAGACTAGTAGCGTATTCATATCGCAACAGAGCGCAAGCGCGGCGGCGGAAAATTTTAAATTTAGCATCGTCGCGGTCGGCAGGCTCGATAAGATTAAGGGTTTTGATCTTTTGATCCGCGCCGCAAGCGAACTGAAATTCGATTTCGAGCTTAAAATTTACGGGCAGGGCGGCGAGAGGCAAAATTTGCAAAATTTAATCGATTCGCTAAAATTGCAGGACCGCGTGCGGCTATGCGGCTTTTGCGACGATGTTGCGGCTGCGCTTGCCGCATCGCACCTGCACGTCATCAGCTCGCGCAAGGAGGGCTTTCCGGTGATTTTGATCGAAGGTATTTTTTATTCGCCCGTGCTGATATCTACCCGCGTGGGCGGAATTTCGGAAATTTTAAGCGAGGAGTTTTTGTATGAACCGGCGGATCTGGGCGCTAAGATCGATGAAATTTATCGCACTTACGACAAATACGCACGGGCTTTTGCGCAAAAACACGCCGGTCTTAAGCAAACTTTGACGCTGCAAAATTATATTAGCTCGCTTAAAAATTACTACGAGGAGCTGTTATGCGAAGCCTAAATTTAGGCAAAGTAGCGATTAATGGATGATACATATTTATCAGTTTGGCGTATTTTGGGCATAAATTTAGTCTTGTAAATGCTTGATAATAATGTTATAATCCCGAAATAAAGGATAAAGATGTCTAAATTAGACGAAGCAAAAGAAAGATTGATGACGCTTAGATTTTGGTTGGGCATAATCGTCGGGCTAATGATTTCGCTTGGCGGTTGGTTACTAAATAACTACGAAACGGCAAAAGCATTTATTTTGATTTTAAGCGGATTAGGAATGATTGCTTTGTGTTTTGCTCTAGTGCTGGTTAATAGGAAAATTGAAAAAAAGTATAAAGAAATACGAGAGTTAAAAAAGTAGGAGGGTAGAGATATGGTTGGTTATATAGTAGTTTGCGTGGTGATTTGTAGCTTTGTTTTTGCTGCCTTTTTGGGTGCACAGTCTGACGATGCGGCGGCGTAATCAAAAACAGTATGCTATAACTTTTTACTTTCGATGCTAATTGCTTAAACAAAGGCGGTATGGGATTGCTAAATTTTTATACCGCTATTATTAAATTTGGATGA
>NZ_CALIBB010000102.1 GCF_938045595.1 uncultured Campylobacter sp. | reverse complement strand
GCGCCAAGGTAACCGCTGAAAATTTTGAGAAATTTTTTCTAAACGATATGGTTGGGAGACTAGGCACTAAAAGCGAAGGCGATATCTACGAGCATATAAGCGAATATAAATATGTCGTAGATATAATTAAATATTAAATTTAAGGAGTAGAGAATGGCGTTTGTTGCGGAATATATTTCTAAAGAGGATATTAAGAAATATGATATTATAAATCGTGTAGATCAGTGCTTGGCAAAATATCATTATGATCCACAGGAGCCCAATGAAATAAAGTGGCTGAATTGGGTTATTGACAGGCAAAGAGATATTTGGCTTATCTTTGTTTGTAGCCCGCATCTGCCTGATCCAAGAGACGGATATACCGGAGAAGAGATTTGGCTGCTTTATTATAAAGGTAGAGAAATCGAGCTTGATATTAGAAGGGTCTATGACGAAACTACCAGTAAAATGCTAGTCGATAATCCGTTTTTTATCAAATATAAGCTGGAAAATATAAATTCTAGTATCGACGGAATTTCGTTAGACGAGCTTTATAAAATTTTAAAAGAAGTTCTAACGGAATATGGCAATCGCGGTATTGACGGTAGAGAAAATTTACCAAAAGAACATGAAGTCGTAACTTTTCTGCACGATTAAGAAAGGATAAAAAATGACTGGTAAACAAGCTGATCAAATTTTAGCAGATATTGCAAGCGACAAGGACGTGCAACGTTAGCGGTACCGATGGCGATGCGAGCGCGAAAGGAGTTTAGCACAACGTGGCGTGAGTTCGAAAGGTGATGTGTAAATTCAAAGCGAAATTTATCCGAAACCTAACCGTGAGCGAGCGCGAGATAAAATTTTACTCAAACGCTCAGCGCGTGAGAAACCGCTAGCGGGCGCAGACTATTTGTAAATTTTAAAATTTCACTCAAACGCCGAGCGTAGATTTAGATGCGGAATGATCTGCAGCTCTGCGGGTGCGACGAACTCCTTTTTACGCAGCTTTTCTATCGCTGCGCGCGCGATCATAGCGGCGTTATCGGAGCAAAATTTCATCGGCGCAAAAAGTATCTCGCAGCCCGCCCGCTCGCACAGATCCGTTAGAAGTCCGCGCAGATGCAGGTTCGCGCTCGCTCCGCCCACGACGCCGAATCGCGTAAAGCGGCGCAGCTCAAAGATCCGCTGCAATTTATCCAGTATGTGCGCGCACGCCGCGTCCTCAAAGCAGCGCGCCAGATCGCGCATCGCCCGCTCATCTAGCTCGCCCGCCTCTTTTAGCTTCTCTATCTGCACGCGCACGGCGTTTTTAAGCCCCGAAAAGCTATACTCCAGCCGCCTATCGCCCTTCAGCGGCACGGGCAGCTCAAACCTCGGCTCGCCGCCTTTTGCAAGCTCCTCGATGAGTGCGCCGCCCGGGTAGCCGAGGCCTAGCATTTTGGCGATCTTATCGAAGCTCTCGCCGAAGCTGTCGTCGCCGGTGGTCGCTAAAATTTCGATACCCCCCGCCGCGCCGATATCCAAAACCATCGTATGCCCGCCGCTAACGAGCAAAACGCCCATCGGAAATCGCGCCTCGCCGTCTAAAAACAGCGAGTAAACGTGGCCTATGAGATGATTTACGCCGATGAGCGGCAGATTTAGCGCAAGCGCAAGCGCTTTTGCCATATTCACGCCGCCGATCAGGCTCACGCTGAGCCCCGGGGTATTGGTCGCTGCGACGGCGCTAAGCTCGCTAAAATAGGGCTTTGCGCGCTGCAAAATCCGCGGCAGCGCCTCCGTATGCAGCCTCGCGGCAAGCTCGGGCACGACGCCGCCGTATTTGGCGTGATCGGCCTCCTGGCTTATTTTTTCGTAAAATTTCAGCTCGAAACTACGCTCGTCCATCACCGCGACCGAGCTGTCGTCGCAGCTGCTCTCAATAGCAAGTATCACACAAAATCCTTAAAATTTTTCGCTCATTATACTCAAAAATCGGCTCTGCGGCGCAGATGAAATTTTAAAATTTAAAACGGCGCGCTTTAAATTTTGTCTTTATCGCGACATACTCGCGCTCGCGAGGCTAAATTTTAAAATGCTCCGTTCGGCTCGGTGCGCTAACGGAATTAAATTTAAAACGCGCCGCCGCGCATCTTGCTCCCACACCGCGGTTTGCCGAGCCCAGCCGCGGTATGCCGCTTCTTTGCGGTACGAACTTGGCGTGACTGCTCTATCAAAACATATCGCGCAACGGACGAGTGCGACTGAAGCGTTAAATTTAAAGCGCCGCCCTTTTGGTTACGAGATAATTTGCGAAACGAAAAATTTTAAAGGGCTCTTGCCGCGCTCGTAAAATTTAACTCCGCATCGGCATGCCGTCGCGGCATATCGTCGATACGCGGCGCGCAGCACCTGTTGCCGTGTCGTGCGCTGCGCATCCTTGCTTCCGTGTCGCAGTTTGTCTGCCGCGGCGGGTAAAATTTCAGATAGATGAAATTTTGGCAGTTGAAATTTAGCGAGCAAATTTAAAATGGCCTTTGGATTTTAAAGCTCCAAAGGCCGTTGCGATTAAATTTAGCGCTAAATTTAAAGGCTAAATTTTGGGTTCTTGTTCCTGTTTTTTCTCGCCGCTTGGGATCGCGGTGTCGTACCAATCGAGCTTGCGCGTAAAATACATAACGAGCGAAATCACCGCGAATATCATCAAGCTCCCCATTAATAGGGCGTAGTCTTCGGAATTTAAGATGACGTAGAGGATCGCGTATGAAACGAGCTGAACGCAAGTGATGAAAATGCCCCAGCGCGCGCCTTTAAAAATCGCGCTCGCGTAGAAAAATACTATCGCGCTTACCGCGATCGCCGAGATAGCGTAGCTGATCGCAAAGCCCATATGCTCGGAGAGCGAAAGCACCAGCAGGTAGAAAACGACGTCTTCCAGGCCGATGAGTAGATACTGGATTGGGTGGATGCGCTCGTGAGTGTAAACCTCGCACAAAAAGATCGCTAAAAACGGCACCGCTAAAAATAACAGAGCGTAATCCGTGCAGCGCTTAATCAGCGAGTAGTTGTTCACGGGCTCGATGAAGCCGATGCTTACGGCGTCATTTCTATCGTCGTTGCTGCGCCAGTTCGTCATAGCGACGCGGTCATCTTGATCTGCAAGCCACGCAGGAGCAATGCCTGCGGCTAAGCCTGTAACTTCCCACGAAGCTTTAAAACCGCTAGCGCTTACCTCGCGCGATTTGGCGATAAAGCCGCCGCCAAAGCTAGGCGATGCCCAAGTAGAGCTAATTTCAAAACGGCTATTTTGCGCGATCGGAGCTAGATGAAGTGCCTCGCCGCCTTGGATTTTAAGCGTACCGCTGATGCTAAAATCAGACGACAGCGCGGAAGCGGGGAGCTTGTAGATTAGGCTTCGATCGAAAATTTTAGCTTCGGTGTTGCCGTGATATTGCTTAAGCTCCTTGCCGTTTAAGCTTAAAGCGGGGGAGGCGGTGAAGGATTTTTGATTGCCTACGCCGAGCACTAGCACGGCTTCGTCGAAATTTAGCCTTGATGGATCGACGCCGAGCTCGGTATAGTTTATAGCCTCAAAGTCCGCTTTTAGCGCGAAGTCGCCGTTATATATCGGAACGCGAAAAATTCCGCGCTTTAAATAGGTGGGGTCGATCTCCGCCGCGAGGGAGTAGTTTTTAGGCACGATGATGAAATTTTTCTCTACGCGCCTTTTTACGAGCTCGTTGTTGCTTTTGTCTATCGCTTCGATTATCTCTGCGTAGGGCACTACGATCGCAAGGCCCTGGATTTGCAGCTCACCACCCACCGGCGTGAGGATCGAATCCTGCGCGAGCTGCTTGGTTTCGGAGCGGGAGTAGGTGAGGTTATCAATAAAGCTTAGCGGGATTAACAGCAGCAAAAGCAGCACTAAAACTATGAACGGTTTCGTCCAAAACGCCCCGCGAATGGCGTTTTTAGTAGAATTTAACAAAGGCTCTCCTTTTAAGTAGAATTAAAAACAGAATTTTAACGATGAAGAGTAAACGGACGGCGCTTGAAGCGGGAGGAATTTTATAAATTCTAAATGAACTTTGGATGTGAAGCGCTACGGATATCGCTTTGAATTTTGGGAATTTCGCCGCAAGCTAGAATTTCATTGCGAATGAGAATTTTGCTATTCGCAAGAATTTTACGAGAAAATTTATGTTAGTAGAATTTAAAAGCTTGAAATTCTAAGTCTAAGAATTTCAAATTTACAAAGCCCTAGGAATTTTGAAATTCCAAGGGCTTGAATTTTTAAAATTTCGCCGCTTTAGCGTGCAAAATTTCGTAATGTCATCTCGCGTAAGCTTTAAAATTTATACGCCACGCTTAGCTTGAAATTTCGTCCCGGCTCCCAGTCGAT
>NZ_CALIBB010000101.1 GCF_938045595.1 uncultured Campylobacter sp. | reverse complement strand
AATTCGACAAGGATTTCATCGTAGCGACGCCGAATTACAAGCGCTCGCTGCACAAAGAGCTAAAATCGCTCTACGAAGGCGCGTCGCAGAAGGAAGTCCGAATAAAAGCGCTAAAAAGGCTGGTTTATAGCTCGAAAAATTTAGGGCTCGACTCCTCGCCCTACGAAAAGGAGCTCGCGCGCCTAAATACAAAGAACGCGGATAAAACAAAGTCCAAAAGCTCTAGCGACGAGAGCAAACAAAACTCAAACTCCGCCGAAAAGAAAAGCTCTAAAAATTCCAAAAAAGCAAGCTCTGTTAGCAGCGAGGACTCCCAAGCTCCGGGCGGTTCCAAAACAAAGTCCGCAAAGAGCGAGAAAAGCTCCAAAGCGGAAAATTCCAAAAACTCTTCAAATTTAGCGGATAAAACCCCAAAAGCTTCCGCCTCGGAAAATTCTAAAAGCTCTAAAAACTCCTCCGCCAAAAAAACGCAATCTGCAAAAAACGCGGATCTAAGCTCGCTATCCAAAGAGGATCTGGAATTTTTGCGCTCCACTAGACCTAGCGGTGCGGATACCGCACAAGACGTGGATGAAATTTCATCCGATCGGCAAAGCAGCGAGGATGCCTCCGCAAAAAACGAAGAGGATGAGCCTAGCACGGAAAATAGTGAGCTTAGAAAAAGCAGCGTTAAAAAGGAGGATAAAAGCGCGAAGCTAGCGTTAAATTCCTTACGCTGCGATGCGAACGAGATCGTGCTTGAGTTTAACCGCGATCTGCAGCAGAGCGACTACAAGGATTTCACCATCGCGAGCAACGATCACTTTCGCTTCGTGATTGATTTTAGCGCACGCCAAAAGTCGCACAATACGCGGCTACAAGATAGCTTCGTAGGCGAGGTACGCATCTCGCAATACAACGACAAAACCGTGCGCGTCGTGCTTAGCGACGAGAAAAAATTTAACGCTAGCGTGCAGATCGACGGAAATTTAATGATTTTAAGCGCCGTCGAAAGCTCCAAGTCCGCAAAAGCCGCGCGCGCAGAAAAAAACAGAGATCAAAAATCAGGGCGCAAGCGCGGACGCGAGCAAGATAGCGAGCCGCAAATCAGCACGATAGAGGAATCAGGAGGCGCCAAATCGACCTCCGTGGCCGCCGGTAAAATTTACAAATCCACCAAGGGAAAGCTCATCGTAATCGATCCGGGTCACGGCGGCAGCGACTCGGGCGCAGTAGGAAACGGGCTGAAGGAAAAAAACGTCGTGCTGGCCACATCCAAAAAGCTTGGCGCGCTGCTTCAAAAGCGCGGCTACAGGGTCCTTTACACGCGCAGTACCGACGTTTTTATAAATCTGCGGTCGCGCACGATATTTGCCGGCAAAAAGAACGCCGATATGTTTATCTCGATCCACGCAAACGCCGCTCCTAACGCCAGCTCGGCATCCAGAATGAGCGGCGTGGAGACCTTTTTCTTAAGCCCGGCTAGAAGCGAGCGCAGTAAAAACGCCGCCGCGCTCGAAAACAGGGGCGATTTGGAGGATATGAATACCTTCTCGAAGCAGACCTTCCTAAAT
>NZ_CALIBB010000100.1 GCF_938045595.1 uncultured Campylobacter sp. | reverse complement strand
TTTTGAGTTTTTATAGCACATGACCCATCTTTCCTTGAATTTATTTTATCTATTTCTTCCTGATATTTATTCGTATTTTTACCAGAATTGAGATCGCTATCGTATATATGAAACTCTATTATATTTGAATCTTTAAGATAATCCCTATCTACCCAGTTTTTTAAATTACCTCCATGCAATGGTATTATGCTTATTTGTTCTTCTTTTAAATCTATAATATTTTTAAAATCCCCTATGTGTTGATTAATATTGAGTAAAAATTTTATATCATTTTCTCCTTCAACAAAAACTACAACTTTATGCTTAAAGAATGGGTGAATTCCTAAAGTATCGGATATCGCTTTGAGCTTATTCTCAGAATTGTCTATAGTAGCAATATCATTATCTTTACTAATCAATATTAGATTTTCCACTCTAACCATTTTTGCTATTTCTGGAGTATGAGTTGTGAGTATAAGTTGATAGTTGTCTTTATAAGATAGCTCTTTTAATGCTTCTATAAGCATTTTTTGATGATTTGGATGCTGTGCGGTTTCCGGTTCTTCTATCGCATAAATTATATCTTTATCCTTATTTTCATCACTACCTAGCTTTCTTTCGGCCTCAGCTCTGAAATAATTTAATAATACCATTCTCCTAAAACCACTTCCTCTTTTATTTAAGGCAATCCCATTGTCACTTTCCAAACTAAATGAAAATAGGGTATCCAAACTTTTATTACTGATTTGTGGTTTTAAAGAATTTGTATTTTCTAGCCCCATTTCCCTCATTTTATCTATTGTTTCGTTGCCTATTTTTGTCAGTTCCTCTTCTAATTGACTTTTTATCATATTAAATTGTTCTTCAAATTTAGCTACGGCTATTTTTGTTGCACTTTTTAATGGGTTCTGTATATCGGCATCGCTATCTTTATTTGCTCTATCGCTCTGAAATAAAAAATATAAAGGCAACCATTTTTTTAACTGCTCCCATATGGCTTTGGCATCCTCTTTCGTTATATCAATTTTTATTTCTTCAAATCCATTGCTCGCCTTACCATATAACGCCTTTCTTATTTCAGCATTAGTTCGCTTATCTATATCTTTAACCTCTTCTTCATTAAATTTCTCATTTAGTTTCTTTTTTAAGTCAGAAATTTTCATGTTAATTAGAGGCTCATCGGAGTATTCCTTCGGATACTGCGCTTTTATAAATACTTTTTCCTTTTGTAATTTTTCATTTTTGATTTCAAATTCTTTTACTATCTCTAAAGAGTTATCGTTATTCAAAAGATGTTCATCTCTCAATTTTGTTTTATTAGAGGCATCTATTAAAATTTCCTTTTCACCATCAACTATAAATTCTGCACCTATAATAATTGTATCACCTTCAGAATTCTTACTAAAATCGGTCATATCTATTTTTATTGTACCGCCTTCAAGAAAAATATCCAAAGCTTCTAATATAGTAGATTTTCCTACATCATTTTGCCCAATGATAACATTCATACTTTTATCAAAAAGTATTTTTACATCTTTATACGACCTAAAATTTTTCAATATCAAACTTTTTAGTTTCATTTAATTTCCTTTAATAATAAATTTATATGGCGCTATAGCGCAACTCTATGCAACACTAAAACTCTAATACCCGCTTAAAAAGACGAAATTATTTACCGCGCCGGTTAGAAATTTCACTAAAAACGGCGCCAGCACGCACGCCACGCTAGCTAGCACAACGGCGAATTTTATCTGCACCGATACCGCGCTCAGCGAGCCGTCAAGCTCCGCGTCCTCCCGCGGCTCGTGCAAAAACATACGCACGATGAGGCGCAGGTAGTAATACAGCGCGAGCGCGCTATTTACCGCCATGATGACGGCGAGGGCGAAATAGCCCGAATTGACCGCGGCGCTTAGCAGATACATCTTACCCCAAAACACGCTAAACGGCGGAATGCCCGCAAGCGAGAGCATAAAGATCGCCGCACATAGCGCAAAGAGCGGATGGGTGCGGATCAGCCCGTCAAATTTCTCAAACGGATGCTCGAAGCGAGCCGCAAACTTGGAGCTTTGCGCGCAAATTTCGGCGCCGGGCTCGCAAGTTTCAGTGCCGAAAAGGCTCGCTTCCGCGCCGGGCTCAATCGCTTTCAAATTTGGCCCGCTTGCTTTAGAATTTTGCTCGCTCGCTTTAACGCTCCACTCGGCGCAGGCTGAAATTTGTCCGTTCGCGCCTAAATTTAACTCGCCAGCGGAGCCCGGCTCGTGATTTTGCGAAAAAGCAGGGCTTTGGGTTTTAAATTTTAAATTTAATGAGCGCGCGCGCCTTTGCCGTACGCACCAGATGAATGCAAACGCCCCGAGATTTGCCACGGCGTATAGGATCCAGTAGGTGAAAAGTGCCGCATTTGCCTGCGTCGAGCCGATCACGATCGCGCAGAGCACGAAGCCCGCGTGCGAAACGGAGCTGAAAGCCAGCATCCGCTTGACGTCGCGTTGCACGAGCGCCATGAGGTTCGCTAAGCTCATCGTAAGCACCGCTACGGCGTAGAGCACGATGTTTAGCCACTGCACGCCGATGCTTCCCAGCGCTTCAAACAGCCTGATCGCCACGACAAAGCCCGCGATCTTGGGCACTACGGACATAAAGCCCGCCATAGCGGAGCTCGCACCCTCGTAAACGTCGGGCGTCCAGGTGTGAAACGGGATCAGCGAGAGCTTAAATCCTATCGAGACGATCATAAATGAGCAGGCGGCGAAAAGCAGGACGTTGGTTTGTAAATTTGAACTCTTAGCGATCTGCGCGATGTTTGAAATTTCCATAGAGCCGGTCGATAGAAAAAACATCGCCGCGCCGAATGCGAAAAACCCAGATCCCAGCGCGCCCATTATGAAGTATTTTAGAGCCGCTTCGACCGATCTGGCGCGATTGTGAAGCGCGATTAGCGTATAAAGCGCCAGCGAGCCCGTCTCAAGCCCAACGAGGATCATCATTAAGCTTTCGCTCGCGACCATAAACTCATACCCCACGAGCACGAATAAAAACAGCACGAAAAACTCCGCGGTGTGGTACTCGTGCGCGCTTCTTGCACCCAAAGACAGAAAGATGAAAAATATCGAACCTGCGAGCATGATAAGCATCGATAGCGTCGCGATTCCGTCCACCAGCATCACGTCGAAAAGCCCGCGTATGCCGCTGTTGTAACCAAAAACGAGCCCGAAGCCGAGAGCTAGCGCCAGTATTGTGATGACGGCGTAAAATTTATACGATAGCGTGCGCGCAAAAAGCGAAACCGCGAGCATCAGTAGGGCAAATCCTCCGAGTATCGCCATAGGCGCGATCGAGGCTAAATTTAAAAGATTATTTTGCATCGCTTCTTACCTTAAAATTTGCTTTTTCCATATAGGCGCGAGTCGCGGTTTGAGAGGCTTTGTTAAACATCAGCTCAAGGCTTTGCGTCACGCTAGGCTCGATACTCTTTAGCATCAGATTC
>NZ_CALIBB010000099.1 GCF_938045595.1 uncultured Campylobacter sp. | reverse complement strand
TACTAGCCTGGAGCAAGATAGAAAAGATAAGCGTAAACGTTTAGAATTTCGCAAATATCTTGTCGCGATAGAATTCCGATCTTGTCGGTTTAATTTATATTTTATGCTTGTTTATATATACTTCGGGTCAAATTTTTAAAAAGGGTTTATATATGCAATTCATTGTATCTCAGGCAAGAAAAGAGGGGATGATCAGCACCGGCATCGATCTGTTTTTGGCGGCGCTACCCGCGGTTTTTATCGTAGTAGGCTATGTCTCTTTCAGCGAGCCATGGCACCTTGACGACGAGATGATAAATTATATCGCTAGCGGAATTTTGATCGCTTTTATTTGTGTTTCGGCATTTTTCAGATTGCAGGCGCTCCGAAAAATTTCAGCGCTTAGCGGCATAAAAGCAGCGACGCTTTATCGCAACTGCATAATAATCTGCGTCTGCTTTTTTGCGCTAGCACTCGTGCTTAATTACCTTTATCCGAGAGAGCCTGACGCAGACGGTGGGCAGAGTGATAATCCATTTGCGGCGATATTTGGACTAGCGCTTTTCGTAGGCGTTATTTACATAATCGTCGCATGGTTTCGCATAAATTTCTCTTTGGCGCGCGTAAGCGGCGTGAGTACCTTTCGGACTTATGTGTGGCTTTGTGTGGGACTTTTTGTGCTAAACATACTATGTAACGCAGCGATTCTTGCTATAGCCATTTCCGAGCCACGGACCGAGCAGGTTTCAGCTTTGGCTATTGCCGTCGTAATGCTTAAACTGCTCCTGCCGTTCATCGCTCTTGTGATAACTAGCATCGTGCACCTACTAGCCTGGAGCAAGATAGAAAAGATAAGCGCAGAGGTTTGAAATTTCGCGAACCTCTCGTCACGATGAAATTTCGCTCTTTCCGGTTTGATTAGCGTTTTACATCTGCTTTTTGTATATTGAAATAAATTTTTAAAAGGAGTTATACGACGTGCAAGACACCGTATCTCAAGCAAGAAAAAATGGGATAATCAGCACCGGTATTGATCTATTTTTAGCGGCGCTACCGGTGGTTTTGATGGCGATAGACTTTGTTTTTGAGGGCATACCGGGGTATCCATATAATATCGTGATCATAGTTGGAATTTTCATCGCTCTTATCTGTTTCTCGGTGATTTATAGGCTAAGAGCGCTCCGCAAAATTTCAAAGCTTAGCGGTATAAAAGCGGCGGCGCTTTACCGCAACTGCGTAATTCTCTGCATATGCTTCGTGGCGCTTTTATTATTTTATCCGGCAGGTTGTTACAGAGAAGTAACGATGAAAGAGATGATAGAAGAGACGATATGGAATTTAGCGGTACCCGCAGCCGCAATCTACATAATCGTAGCGTGGCTTCGCATAAATTTTTCGCTTGCGCGCGTAAGCGGCGTGATGATATTTCGGATCTACGTGTGGCTCTGCGCCTTCTTTTTCGCGTTAAATTGGATATGTGGCGCAGGGCCATTCGGTTTGGCTACCTCCAAGCCGCAAATTGGCGATTCCGATGCAGTTTTAATTATCGCGTCATTGAAGGAATTTTTGCCGTTTGTCGCTCTTGTGATAACTAGCATCGTGCACCTACTAGCCTGGAGCAAG
>NZ_CALIBB010000098.1 GCF_938045595.1 uncultured Campylobacter sp. | reverse complement strand
CGAGAGCAAATCCAAACTCCCGCTTTAGCTTGCCTGTGACCTCCACCATCGTTCGGATAGCATTTTTTTTCTTGCCTATGTCAAGGCAGAGCTCGCGGTCGATTTTAACGATATCGAAAGGCTGGGCATTCAAGAATGGAATATTGCTTTTATTTGCACTATTAAGGGCAAATTTAACCCCAAGATCTGCATAACGCCCACGCGCAGGGGCGAATTCCTTAAAATTTTGCTCGCTAAAATCGGTTATCTCAAACATCAACTCGCCTTTTGCATTAGCCCTGTCTCGCAAGCTGTGAGCTACGAAATCGTAAAATTCGTCGTTTGTAAGCACGGCTAGACTCACATTTATGGAGCAGTTTGCGCCCGTTTGAGCGTTAAATTCCATCATCTTTGAAAACGCAAATTTTGAGATTGGCAACTCAAATCGCGGCTCGCTTAATATCTGCGCAAAATCCTGCGGGGCAAGAATTCCGCGCTTTCCGCGATCCCAGCGTAAAAGCAGCTCATATCCGTAAATCTGCGCGCCGCTAATGATCGGCTGATAGAGCACGAAAAACTCCCCCTCTTCGATCGCCGCAGCAATCCCTTCCTCGCTAGGTTCGTCTGCTTCGGCGCGCTCAAAGATGCAGTAGCGGTTTTTGCCGCTCGTTTTAGCGCGATACATCGCTCTATCGGCGCGCGATAAAAGTCCTGGAAAATCGATCTTTTCGCTGCCGTCGTAAAACGCTGCGCCAACGCTGATGCTTGCGCTAATTTCGTTGCCTTTGAGGTTAAATTTCATCTTTGAAATTCCAAGCAGACGATCTAATAGCACATGCGCGGCATCCTTGCTTTGCAGATCGCCGATGATGGCGCCAAACTCATCGCCGCCTAGACGCGCCAAGATATCGCCTTTACGCAGTAGCCCGCTCATCGCCTTTGAGATAGCCTGCAAAAACATATCGCCGACCTCGTGCCCGTAGGTGTCGTTGATCGCCTTAAAGCCGTCAAAATCGATGAAAAGCACCGCCATAAGCTTGGAATTTTCGCCCGAGTTTGCGGTAAATCTCTGCGCAGCCTTCATAAAATACACTCTATTTGGAAGCCCGGTAAGCGCGTCGTGATGGGCGATCTTGGCTAGCTCGCTCTCTTTTTGCTTGATCTGCGAAATTTCGGTAAACATCAGAATGAAATTTGAAGTAAGCGAAAAATCATCCTTTATCGCAATTGCCGTAAATAGCGCAGGAAAGGTGCCGCCGCCTCTTTTTAGTCCGTAAATTTCATCTTTGTAAGAGGTCTGTTTGCCGACGAGATTTTTTCTAATCCTCTCCATCACGTCTGCCCCGCCCTCTGTAGGAGCGAAGAAATTTGGAATTTTGCCGATAGTTTGGCTTTCGCTATAGCCGGTGATTTCATAAAAGGCGTTATTAGCGCGCAGCACGCGACCGCTCTCATCTGTGATTAAGATCGCCTCTAGCGAGCGCGAAAAGACGTTGGCGTTTAAATTTAACTCCAGCTCCGTCTGCTTGCGCGAGCTAATATCTTCGAGCGTAGTTTTTACAAGGCGAGAGCGAGAGCCGTGCTTTTCGGTGACGTAGCCTTGCATACTGATCCAAGTATAGGCATTAGCGGCGTTTCGCAGACGGAATTCGCAGCTAAAATCGCTCCTAAGCCCGGCGGTGCATTCGCGGATCATTTTATTGAAATTCTCTAAATCCGCGAAGTAAATTTCATAACTGAACTCCCCGAAGCTCATCGCAGTATTTAGCCTTTTGCCGCGATATTTTAAAATTTTAAAGTAATTTTTATCAAACGACAGCGTCTGCGCGTCAAGATCGATTAAGCAGGTGCAAAAATTCCTAGTCTCGATTACGGTGCGGTAAAAGTCCAAATCCTCCTGCAAGCCGCGGATCGCCTTAACATCGTCATCGATATTTTGAAAATAAAACGCAGCCCTGGCGGCGGACTTTTTGACATAGATGCTCACTTCGTAGCTATAGCGGATATTGTCATTGTGGCGAATTTTATAGCTTTGAGAAAAGCTTAGCTCTTCTGCGGGCATATCGGCTAAGCGGTTTAAAATTTCATTTTTAGCCTCATTCGCATCCTTTTCATCCAGCAAATCCCATAGCCTTATCTCGCCGCTTAAAAACTGCGCCGCTTCGTAGCCCCAAAGCTCTTTTATATTTTTGCTCGCATCTACGATCTTGCCCGAAGTGTAGTCAAACACGAGCGTAACGATAGGCGCGTGATTTAAATACTCATATTTTTGCTTAGTTTCATCGTAAAATCTGCGATATTTTGACGCATCCAGTACCACAAAAAGGGTTGAAATTTTACTTCCGTCGCGGATATAAGATTTTTTAACATAAAGATCTTTGACGCCATTTTTGGTCTCTTGGCGGGTTACGACATAGTTTTCTTTGACATAGTTTGCGCGCTGGGTTTGATAGGCGTGATCGTAAAACGAGCCTGCTTGCAGCGCGAAGATATTCCGTCCTACGACGTCATCGCCGTAAAGCTCGCGTGCGCCGTTGCTAGCGCTTTCGATCGTGCCTGCGACGTTATCGATGCTAAGCACCGAAAGAGAGCTGTATTTTAGCGCATCTTTAAAGCTGAGGCTAAAATCGCCGTGGCGCAAATTAGACTTCAAAACCTCGTCTATGGATTTAGAAATTTCTAAGACGGAGCTTAGCGGATTTAGCGCTTCTATATCGCGAATTTTGGAGTGGTAATCCCCTTGGCGCAGAGCGTTTTGAACTGCTGCAAGCGGGATAAAAACGCGCTTTTTTAAAAACGTAAAATTTGAAATTAGAAGGATTAAATAAGCTAAAATCGCTACTGCCAGCGCTACAACGATAAAATCGTCCGCGTCCAAAAAATAGCCGGCTCGTTCGCGAGCCATTACGAAATTATCTCCAAATTTCGCAAGATAGGCAAAGCTTAGCCCAGATTCGTCTTCGAAGCTTACCACTTCGCCTAGACGCGAAAAATCAAAATCCTGCCCTAATATATCGGTTACGCTGCCAGGAGCGTTAAAGAATTTGCCTTCGGCGTTAAAGACCAAAATATCTCCCAGCGAAGAGAGCCTGGCAATCGGCCTAGCAGTGTTGGCAAAGCCTAGTAGATATGAATCAGCGTTTACGCGCTTGATCAAAAAATACCGCCACGCCCCGTCCATCATCATATAGCGCGATACCCATTCATCCTTTTTTAGCTCGCTTGCGATATCCGCAAGCCGTATCTCGCCAAGATCCGAAATACGCGCATCCGATGAAAAATGCGCCAAGCTTTCCTGCTTCGCGCCGCGGGCGCGCAGATAAAAAATAGCGTCAAATCTATGAGAAGATTTTACGACGTTGCGGATCAAATCCGCATAAAGCTCGCTTTGCGCAGCCTCATGCCTTGCGTCCAAAGAAAGGATAGTTTCTTTTAGAATTTCAAGCTCGCTAAAAAGCGACTCGTCGGTATTTTTAAGTAAAGTAATCGCCGTGCGCGTCCGCAAATCAAGCTGCGTAGCGATCCTAGTGCGCAAAAAGCTAATCTCGCAAACTACTACAAGCGTAAGCAGCGCAGCGCCTAGAATCAAGGCGGCGTTAAATCTTTCGGTAACGAAGTCTTTTTTGTTTTTCATGCCAAATTCCAAATTTTGCGGGATTTTAGCAAATTTCGTTTTAAAGCCGATTTAAGCTTGTATTTTCGCGCCCTTTGCGCCCAAAAAATGCATAATCAAAAGTACCGCAAAGCTAAAGAGCAGCATCAGCGCCGAATACGCGTGAGCCTGCGCAAAATCGAGCGTCTCAGTCGCTTCATAAATCGCAATGGAGGCAACCTTGGTCTGCTCGCTCACGCTGCCGCCGATCATCAGCACGACGCCGAACTCGCCCATCGTGTGCGCAAAGCAGATCACCAAGGCGCTAAGCAGGGAGTGGCGTATCGCGGGCAACGCGACGCGAAACAGCTTGGAAAAATAGCCCTTGCCAAGCGAGTCGCACGCCCAAAAAAGCGAGCGCGGAAGCGAACGAAAGCCCGAAACCAGTGGCGAAAACATAAACGGCAGCGAGTAGATACAGCTCGCGATCACGAGCCCGCTGAAATTAAATACGAGCCGAAGCCCGAAATGTTTGTCGAAAAACTCCCCCAGCACCGAATACGGCGAGAGAAAAACGAGCAGGTAAAACCCTAGCACCGAAGGCGGCAGCACGAGCGGAAGCGAGATGATCGATTCGATCACGCTTTTGCCGCGGAAATTTTTTCTCGCTATAAAAAATGCAAGCGGCACGCAGATGATAAACAACGCGAGCGTCGTCAAGCTGGCAAGCTTTAATGAAACGAGAAACGGCGTGTAATCGAGCCCCTTTAGAATTTCGAACATTTATCCTCCGAGCCGAGCCGCTGGGCCCAAACTATAAAATTTTAAAAGCCTAGCTCTGCTTTAAAATTTAGAGGCAAAGCTGGATAGAATTTGCGCAAACCTCATAGTCATAAGGCCTTGCAAAATGAAATTTTGAAAAATTCTGCGCAGACCTAGCTGCGCAAGAGCTTTAGCCAAATGAAATTTTGGAAATTCCGTGCAAGCCAAACTGGGCGGAATTTATAAAAGTGCTTGGCTAATAAATTCCTTCAGGCGTGCGAATTCCGCCGAGCTTTTAAGCTCTACCCAAGCTGGCAAATTTTTAAGACCACGAATTTGCCAAGCTAAAATTCTAAAAAGCTTCATAGGCTTTAACACTTGAACGGGCAGGATTCATCTGAGCGCAAATTTCACGCAAGATAGGCTAAACGACACCTTCCGAACGACCTAGCGAAATTTCATTGAGACCGACAAAACGAAATTTTAAAATTTCGTATAAACCTACAAGAGCCGGGTTAATGAAATCTTGTCATAGATTATTAAGCGAGTTTAGCACGCAAGCTTCGAGCTGCTAGAGCTTTTAAAATTTCCAAGCCACAAAATCCAGGCAAAATTCTAAATCTAAAAATTTAAGTTTTTGCGAAGCTTCACATTAAATTTTTTACCAAGATCGCATGATAGAATTCGCGCAACTCCTGCCGAAAAGCAAATCAAAAGTCGTTAAATTTATAAATCAACTCACTGCGCCAATCAATAAATTCAAAGAAGGAATTTAATGGCGCCTGCCTGCGCAAAATCTAAAATTTAAAGCTTAATTTCCCCACGCTATCTAGGCTCGCATTGCAATTTTACTCTAGCCTGCGTTTAAATTTTTGCATTTCTGCAAAATCTAAGCGCGATGCGAATGAAATTTTAAAATATCCCCGTATTTTACGGACAAATCTAGCTAAAATTTCGCAAAATCCCTCGTCTAAATTCCATAAAAGCCTGTATTTAAATCTCTAATCTAGTTGAAATTTCTCACCCAGGCACGCCCAAAAAGTTTAAATTTTACGCAGAGTGATATTAAAGGCTTTGGCACCCGCTTTGACCTCGTCGCCTACTTGCAAGCCCTCGGCTTCTGCACCGCTTAGCACCACTTCGCACAGCTGGCTGCCGATCGCTACGACAGCCACTTTGACCCCGTCGCGTGCTTGCAAATCGACAATCTTGCCCGCGAAAGAAAACTTCTGAGAGCCGCTAGTTTTAAGAAAAATTTCCTCCGGCGTACCGGTGCGGACGATCCTGCCGTCCTTCATCTCATAAACCCGCTTGCAAAGTCTATAAATCTCGCTTACGTCGTGGCTTACTAAAATCACGGTCTGATGAAACTGCTCGTGGATCTTTAGCAAATACTCTTGGATTTTTTCGCGCATCGTAAAATCAAGCGCCGAAAGCGGCTCGTCAAGTAGCAAAATTTCAGGCTCTTGCATCAGTGCGCGAGCAAGTGCCACGCGCTGCTTCTGTCCGCCGCTAAGACCCTCGACGCCGGATTTCGCAAACTCGCTAAGCTCTAAAATTTCAAGCAGCATTGTGGCTTTTTGCGGATCGTTTCTGGCAAAAAGTAGATTGCCCGTCACGCTCATATTCTCAAAAAGTGCGTAGTCTTGAAACAAAAAGCCGATCCTGCGCTTGCCCGCACTTAAGAATTCATTGCCTTCTTGCAGCACACGATCGCCGTCTTTTATACTACCGCTATCTGCGCGCAAAAATCCCGCCAAAATGCGCAGCAGTGTAGTCTTACCGCTGCCGCTGCGCCCATATAGGCATACAAACGAGCCTTTGTTAATCTCTAAGCGAGCATCAATCGAGAAATCATCACTGATTTTTTTCTTACAATCAATCGTTATCATATTTTTCTATATATATCGCAGTGGCGCTAATGTATGCGAAAACCTCGTCGCCCTCGCGTAAAGCAAGCTCCTGCGCGCAATGCGCGCTAATGAGCACATCAAAGCTTATCTTGCCTTCAAATCTAAGCGTGCATAGAATTTCGCCCAAGCTTAGGCTCGTAATCTTGCCGTGAACTTCATTTTCGCTAGATACGCCACTTAGAGCTTCGCGAGATAAAAGCACATCGGTGCTTTTAAAGCCCACGTAAACTTCACTGCCCACCTTAAGCTCGCTACTTAGCTGCAGAAATACGCCGCGCAGCTTGATGCCGCCTGCAATAAATCCTACAGAATGGATGCCGTCTTTTTGTAAAATTTCGTTGATTCTCGCTCTAATCATTAAAACTCGTATCCGTACTTAGCAAAGATCGCCTTGCCTTTATCGCTTAGGATAAAATCATAAAACGCCTTGGCTTCTGCATTATCTTTGGCGCGGTTTAGCACGACCATGCCTTGAGCTATCGGCTCGTAGAGGCTGGTGTCGACCAAGACGAAATTTTCGCCCTGCTTGCAAGGCTTGCCGTTGCAGCCGTCCTTTGCCATCTTAGGCGCATACATCGCGCTGGCCGCGATAAAGCCGACGTCGGAAGCTTTAAGCGCTTGCGAAAGAGCCTCGCCAATCGATTTTGCTTCTACGATTTTGCCTTTGATCTCATCGTAAACTCCCGCTTTTTGGAAGGCCTGTACGCTTGCGGTGCCGTAAGGAGCGGTCTTTGGATTTGCTATCGAAATCGTTTTGACGCTAGGGTCTTTTAAAGCTTCAAGCCCCTTGCTAAGATCTACGCCGCGCATGCTAAACATCGCGACCTTGCCCTTTGCATAGGTTTTGGCAGGCGCCGTCGCAAAGCCCTCTTTATGCAGATCGTCTGCAAATTTCATATCCGCCGCCATAAAAATATCAAACGGCGCGCCGTTTTTGATCTGCGTGCTAAGCGCACCGCTGGCGCCCAAGCTCACGTTTAGCGTGGTTTGCGGATGCAGCTTGGCAAATTCTGCCTTGATCTCGTCAAACGCATACGTCGTGTTCGCAGCAGCTGCGATGCTGACCTCGCCTGCGCTAAGCGCGCTTGCCGTTAAAATTCCTAAAAGCACTGCTTTCAACTTCATTTTATGCCTTTCGCTTCGGCTCTCGCCGAGAATCGAATTGTATCTAAAATTTTAAATTTACGCCTTAAATTTTAAAATTTTGCGCTCCCAATTTCACCCTATTACGCGCCAATAATGATCTCGCTAGGCTCGATGATCGCCGTTACTTCATCTCCTACTCCTAGAGCCATCGCGGTGGCAGATTCTCGCGTGATGATCGCGGTGATGTTTTGGTGCGAGCTTGTGCCTAGACAGATCTCTGCGTTTACCGCGCCGATTTTGACCTCGCTAATCGTGCCTTTGATTTTATTCGTCGTGCTAAGTTTTAGCTTCTCCGAGGCTCCTTTAGCGACGATGACGCTTGGGGCTTTGAATAAAAACAGCACATCCTTGCCCATCTTTAGCCCTAAATTTTTTTCGCTCTCTACGGTTACCGTCGCGCATAAAATTTCGCCACCTGCGAGTTTAGCCGTGATTTGAGAATTTACAGCGCCTGTTTGAACATCCGTAATCTCAACGCTTAGCTGATTGCGTGCAGAAAGCTTCATACCGATCTTCTCTAAGCTTAAAAGGCTCTCTTCGGTAATCTCGTCAAGCTTTAAAATTTCACTCAAAAACGTCTCGCCTGCGTGGCTGATAGCATCATAGGCGCGAATCAACTTGTGAGCGTAGGGGGTAAGCTCCGAGCCGCTATTTTTCTTAGTGCCTTGAGTGCGGACGATGAGCGGCTTTTTGCTCGCGTTGTTGATTAAATTTAGCGCGTCCCAGCCGTTTTTATACGACACTCCTACGATCTCTGCGGCCTTTGTAATACTTTTAGTCTCATCTACGGCCTTAAGCAGCTTAATGTGCTTGGCTAGAAGCGATGTTTCCTTGCCAAGTAGGAATTCCAAAGCAAATTTTGCGTCCATTTTTATCCTTTCTTATTTACTTTCGCGTGATTTTATAATATATCCTCTGATATATTTCTTAAAGAGCCGCAGGCTTTATTTTGCGCTATAAAGAGGGAAATTCTATACAAAATTTTACCCTTATTGACAAAATTTCTTTAAATTTGTAAAATCGCCACTTTGATTTATAAAGAAGGGTCACAATTTGAAATTTATAAAAATTATATTCTTAGCCGCGGCATTGGCACTCTGCGGTTGCTCGCAAAAGCAAGACGTAGCGCCTAGCGATACGGATGGTTTTGACGAGGAGTTCGCGCAGCGTGAGGTTTTCGATCCGCTTAGCGGCTATAACCGCGTTATGACGAGCTTCAACGACGTATTTTACTCATACATATTAACCCCCGTAGCCAGCGGTTACGACTATGTAATGCCCGATCCGATCCAGGGCGCGTTTTCAAATTTTTTCTATAATATTTTATATCCGATGAGGCTCGTAAACAACCTATTGCAGGGTAAATTTGAAAATTCTTGGGACGAGACGAAGCGGTTTTTGATCAATTCGACCGTCGGCTTCGGCGGGCTTAATGATATGGCAGGCAAATACTACGGAATTCCACGCCACGACGAGGATTTCGGGCAAACGCTCGGGTATTGGGGCGTGCCGGCAGGTCCTCACATCGTCTGGCCGATTTTGGGGCAAAGCAATCTACGCGATACAGCTGGACTTGTAGGAGATTATTTTTCAAACCCGATAAATTATATTAAAGATGGCACGGTGCGAAACTCCGTCAACGGATTTAGAATATTTAACGACTACTCGCGCGATCCTAAATTTTATGAAAAAATGACCAAAGATGCGGTGGATCTGTATCCATTTTTACGCGATGCTTACGAGCAAAATCGCGAAAAACTAATAAAGGAATAACAATGAAAATTTTAAAAGTTCTAGCGCTTTGCGGAGCGCTTTTGATTTCGGCGCACGCTATTAGCGATGCGGATATCGAGCCGGTGATGAGCCAGAAGGTCGCCGAGGCCGTAGGCATTATGCGAAGCAGCGCGCCCAAAGACGCAAAGCCCGCGAAAATTTTTGCACTTTTTGACGGCTATTTTGATTATAAGATGATGGCGAAGCTCTCCCTTGCGAAGCATTACGCTAGCCTTAGCCCCGCGCAGATCGAGGAATTTAACAAAGCTTTCGAAGCGCATCTTAAGCGCTCGTTTATCGAAAAACTTTCGCTTTATACCGATCAGGATATGAAGGTGCTAAGCAAACAAAGCCCGAGCGATAAGCGCCGCGTGCTAAAAACGCAGGTCATCGGCGAGCAGAAAAACTACGACATAGATTTTAAATTTTATCCTAACGGCGCCGATTGGCGCATCTACGACGTCGATATCGTGGGTGTTAGTCTAATTCAGACCTACCGCTCGCAGCTAGGCGACGTAACGCAAAGCTTGGGCTTTGACGAGCTCATAAAGCGGCTAAATTCCACCGTCATCAATAGCGGCGAATAGTGGCACGCCCAAAAGAGCGGTATTTGAAAAAAATTTTTCGCCTAATCGTCGCGTTTCCGAAAATCACGCTTGCGCTGTTTACGGCGCTGGCGCTCTTTTTCGGATATTACTCCACAAAGCTCGAGATCGACGCTTCGAGCCAGACGCTTCTACTAGATAATGACAAAGACCTTCAAATTTGGCGCGAAGTATCCAAGCGCTACGAAACGCCGAATTTCTTGGTGCTTGCATACACTCCCGCGGGCGATCTTTTAGCGCCCGAGACGATCCGCAAGATAGCGCAGATGGATGCGGCTTTTTCCAAGCTTGATTTCGTCGCCGGCGTCACGGACATCACCAACGTGCCGCTTTTGCTAAACAAAAGCGAGGGTATGAGCGAGCTGCTTAAGCACATACCCACTCTTACCGACGCGGACGTAAATTTAACCGCGGCTAGGCGCGAGTTTGCCACAAGCCCCTTTTACGCATCAAATTTAGTAAGCGCCGATTTTCGCACTACCGCAATTTTGATAAATTTAAAGCCTCAGACCCGCTACGAGGAGCTTTTGCACCTAAGAGACGGAGCTAAAAGCGCTCTAGAGCAAGCAGAGCATGAGGCCAACCGCTCGGGGGCTCAAATTTCACAGCTTAAAGACGCGCTTAAAGTTGCAGAGCAAAATTTTAAATCCTACCGCGACGAGCTGCGCGAAAAGGATCACCGAGATATTATGGCTTTGCGCGCGCTGATCGCGGGCTTTGAGAAGGAATTTGCGGGCGATCGGCTATTTTTGGGCGGACTGAATATGATCGCCGACGATATGGTAGGCTACGTCCGCTCGGATCTGGCGACCTACGGACTCGGCGCCTTGGTGCTTCTGCTAGCTTGCTTTTGGCTCTTTTTTAGACAGGCGAAATTTATCCTGCTGCCGCTCATCATCTGCGCGTATTCGGTCGTGCTTGCAGCGGGATTATTCGGCTTTTTGAGCTTTGAGGTCACGGTGATTAGCTCAAATTTCATAGCGCTTCAACTCATCATAACGGTTTCGGTCTGTATCCACCTAATCGTCGCCTACCGCGAGTTTAGCGCGCGCTTTCACGCATTTTCGCAGCGCCAGCTCGTTTATGCGGTGCTGCGCGAGCGCGCAAGACCCTGCTTTTTCGCGATCTTTACGACCGTTATCGGCTTTATGTCGCTAATTTTTTGCGATATAAAGCCCGTAATTTCTCTGGGAATTATGATGAGCGTAGGCATCAGTATCTCTCTAGTTACGGCATTTGGAGTATTCGGCGCGGTTATGTCGCTTCTGCCGCGTACGCACAATAACCGCAGCTTCGAGCAGCACTTTAAATTTACGCTTTGGTGCGCCGAAACGGCGCTACGTAGCAGAGGCGCGGTCTACGGCGTGTGCGCTGCGGCGGTGATCTTCGGGCTATACGGTATCTCGCAGCTGCGCGTCGAAAACAGCTTCATCGGCTACTTCAAAAAAAGCACCGATATCCGCGCGGGTATGGAGGTCATCGATACCAATCTGGGCGGAACGATCCCGCTTGATATCGTCGTTAAATTTAAAAGTGCGGGCGGCGCAAATCCCGCTAGCGAGAGTGAAAATTCCGCAAGCGGCGGCGCAAATTTTAAGAACGGTGAAAATTCCAATCCCGCGGGGCAAAATTCTATCGCGCAGAATTCCGCTGCACAGAATTCTACCGCCACAGCGCAAAATTCTATTGCAGGAAATTCTATACCTCAAAGTTCCGTTGCCGCGGCGCAAAATTTCAATGATCAAAATTTTACCGAGCAAAGCTCTGCTATGGCAGCGCAGCCAAGCGACGCCGCAAATTCAGATCAAACCCACACCGTAAATTTAGAGCAAAATTCCACCGCGAGCGACGATTTTGGCGATTTTGAAGCCGAATACGCCGCCAACGAAAACAAGCCGCAGTATTGGTTCACATCCGAAAAGATGCGTATCATCGGCAAAATAGATGATTTTTTGAAGGACAAAAACGTCACGGGACACGAGTTTATCGGCAACGTAAGCTCGCTCGCATCGCTTTTAAGGCTCGGCAAGCAGATTAATCAAGGGCGCGATCTGGATGATCTAAGCCTTGCTCTAATCTACTCTGAAATACCGGCAAACTACCGCGAGACGGTGCTTTCGCCCTTTGTGAATATCGAAGCGAATGAGGCGCACTTTAGCGTCCGCACGATAGACAGCGATCCGCGCTTACGCAGAGCGAAATTCCTAAAAGATCTGCAAAGCGGGCTAAATTCTTTGCTCGCGGGCGAGCAGGCAAGCGCGCAGATCAGCGGTATAATGGTGCTTTACAACAATATGCTTCAAAGCCTAATGAGCTCGCAGATAGACACCCTGGGTATCACGGTGCTCGTGCTTTTCGTGCTTTTCGTGATCATCTTTCGCTCATTTTCATATGCTCTTATCGCGATCGTCGTAAATTTGATCCCTCTTTGCGCCTGCTTCGGCATCATGGGGGTTGCAGGCATTCCGCTGGATATCATGAGTATTACGATAGCGGCGATTAGCATCGGTATCGGCGTAGACGATGTCATCCACTACATCTACCGCTACAAACGGGAGTTTGCGCGCCTGGGCGACGAGGCCGCGGCAATCCGCGCGAGCCACGCAAGTATCGGATACGCGATGTATTATACGTCGTTTGCGATCATTCTAGGCTTTAGCGTGATGATGATGAGTAATTTCTGGCCTACGATCTACTTCGGGCTGCTAATATGTCTGGTGATGAGCCTACTGCTTTTAGGCGCGCTCATAATCCTGCCGTCGCTAATAATGAGCCGAAAGAGCTTAAAATTTAGCCTCTTTAAAGCTAAATAAATTTTATCTCGCTATAATTGCCGCATTTGGAGAGGATGGCGACCTGGTGGCGTCTGCGGACTTCAAATCCGATAGGAGGGCGGTTGACCGTTTTCCGGGGGGTTCGATTCCCTCCCTCTCTCGCCGAATTCTTTCATCAAATTTTACTTTTGTATTCTTGATCTCTAGCGCTTTGCGAATTTATCTCAAATTTCAGCTCTAAATTTATCTGTTATTAAACAGAGATGGGTAGCATTGCTCGTTAACTTTTCTTGAAGGAGCGAGTATGAAATACGCATTAGGCGCTGCGCTTGCGGCGTTGATTTTTGCAGGATGCGGCGATAACGATGTGGAGCTTGTCAAAAACTACACTCTTCCCGACTTTAAATCTATGAGTATCGGCGCGGCGATCGAAGGCTCGAAAATCTGCAAAAATATCACCTGGAGCAAAGAGGAGAACGGCGGATTAAAGACGGTTAAGATGCTCTGTGATGTGGATATAGAGCAGAGGCTTAAATCATATAAACAAGAGATGCTAGACTCATCTTTAAAAAGGGTTATGACTTTTTATGAGGGCAAGGCTTACGACGCGCAGGGTTTGTTTAAGCTGGCAAAAGAACACTGCAAATTAAACGAAGCTAAATTTCAAGAAACGCTTAAAAACCAAAGGCAAAATAGAATTTTTGAGGAGGAATGGAAGTCGGTAGATTGCGACGACAAATTAAAAGGGGAGATACTAAAAGAAAGCGATACCGAAATCTACATAGACTTTATTATAGAGTGCTTAAAAGCAGCCGTTTATTACTCGCAAATAACAGCAGAACAATTGGACGCGAGCTTCGGACATAAAGAAGGCGGATCATCAAAGCTTGCTATCGAGCTAAATTTTATCGTAAATGAGGGTAAAAGCGTAAATCTGTCTGATAAATTTAAACTTATCACGAACGGTAAAGAAGATCCCGTAAATAAAATGAAGTCAAAAGATGTCATAGCGGGCTTCTACGAAAGATAATAAGCGCCTCATCTCGCGACTAAATTTGATAAAATTTTAAAATTTAGCCGTTTTTTTATAATAAAATTTCATTCAAAATTTCAGGTATGATTTTAAATTTAAAACGCGGCGGAAACAGTTTCGCCCGCCGCG
>NZ_CALIBB010000097.1 GCF_938045595.1 uncultured Campylobacter sp. | reverse complement strand
CGGAGTTGCGAGGCGCGCCCGCCCCCTTACCAACCCCCACCCGCGCGACGCTAGCGGGGCGAGCTACGCTCGCGTTAAATTTAAACTGCGGACTGCGTCCGCGCTTATTTTCTATTGCGGCTACGCCGCATGAAGTTTTAGCGAAAAGCCAAGTTACAAATTCTGCGGCGAAATTCTATGTCTAAATCATTCGCGCTGGCGTCTAAAGTGAAAAGACCTTTGGGTCAAAGCCTACAGCGAGACGACCTTTGAGCCGAAGCCCCCTTCTGCGGGCGTGCCGTCGCGAAAGCCCTTGACGCTCGGGTGCGATTTTAAAAACTCCTTTACCGCGAACGCGAGCTTGCCCGTGCCGATGCCGTGCTTGACGATGATCTCATCAAAGCCCATCACGAGGCTTTGGCTGATGAATTTATCAAGCCTGCTGATTGCTTCCTCGGCGCGCAAGCCGTGCAGATCGAGCACGAGCGACGCAGAGGAGGGCTTTTGCACCTTGATGCTGATATTTTTTGCGGGTGCGGGCGTCGCACCGCTGCGCTTTAGCTCGCTAAGCGGCACGCGCAGCCTGATACCGTCGCTTAGCATCAGCGCCTGGGTTTTACTGAGCGATAAAATTTCGCCCTTGATCTTGCCGTATTTTACGCGATCGCCCACCTTGAGGCTTTGCGGCTCGGGCGTGCTGAGTTCGGGCTGCTGCACGGCCCGTGCGAGCTCGTTTGCGCGGTTTATGGCGCGCTGCTTTTCGCGCACGTCGCTTAGGCTCACGCTGCGTTTGGCCTCCGAAATGGCGCGGTAGTATTCGTTTTGCAGCCTTGAAAGCTCCGCCCTCAGCTCGCTTTGCGCGCGCTCGCGCTGATCTTTTAGCGCTTCGCTCAGCGCATCCAGCTTCTCCTCTTTTTGCTGCGTCTGTGCCAGCTTTTGTTTTAGCTCAAGCTCTAAATTTATCGCTTTTGAGATCGCTTCGTTTAAGTTCTCTTTGCTCTCGCCGTAGTTTTTGCGCGCCGCGGCGATCAAATTTTGCGCTATGCCGTAGCGCAGCGCGGTTTCAAAGGCGTAGGATTTGCCGATCGTACCTTTTAAAAACTCATATTTCGGCGCGCTGTTTTTCTCGTCGTAAAGCGCCGCTAGCAGCTCCACGCGCGGATCTTTCGCAAGCAGCATCGCCAGGCGCTTGTGATGCGTGGTGATGATCATCTTCACGTCGCCGCTTATCAGCTGCTCGATCATCGCGCCGTATAGGCTCGCAGCCTCCTCAAAATCGGTACCCAGCTCGATCTCATCGACGCCGATTAGAATTTCTTTGCGCCCGAACAGCTTGCTAAAGGCAACCATCCTGCCCGCGAAGGTCGAGATGTCGTTTTTGGAGTTTTGCGGATCCTCCATTATGAGCTCGAACTCTTTAAAGGTGCCGATGCGGCTGAGGCTTGCGCGAATAGGCATCGGAAGGAGGTACTTAGCTAGCAGCGCCGCGCTTAGAATGCTTTTTAAAAGCATCGATTTTCCGCCCGCATTCACGCCGGTGATTAGCAGAATTTTACCCGTAAATTCCACGCTCACGCGCTTTGGATTTTTAAGCGCGGGGTGGGCGAAGCTGTCTAATACGATGTCGCGCGAGGGCTCAGGCAGGACGAACTCATAATCGCTCGCTCTTGCCATCGCGGCGCGCGCAATCAGCGCGTCGATCGCATCGAAAGCGGCGTTTATAAATTTCAGAAAGGCTAAATTTTTATTAAAAACCGCGCTGATCTGCTTGCAGTGCTCGAATACGATCTGCTCTTTTTTATCCAAAATCGCGCTTTGAGCGGATTTCAGAGCCGCGATCGCGTCTGGAAGCACGTAAAAATAGCCTCCGCTTGATCGCGCTACGACGCTGCCTTTTAGCACGTGGTTGAAGCCGCCGCGCACCAGCAGAGCCTCGGTGTCGCTTATGTAGTGGATCTGCGTGTCGGCGAGATAGGGCGAAAGGGCTTTGGAATAGATCAGCCTTTTTAGCGTCTGCTCGATCTCGCCCTTTTTTATTTTAAACGCCTCGTTCAGCGCGCCGAAGCGCTCGTCTATCGCGTCGCGAAAGCCGCCCTGATCGTCGAAATAATCCTTTAATTGCGCGATGGGCGCAGGAATCTCGATCTTTGCAAGCCAAGCGGCGAGTTTGCCTTCGAAGGGCTGCTTTTTGAGATACAGAAAATATCGGACGATCTTGCTAAACTCGTAAATTTCGCTGATATGAAGCACGCCGTGCTTGCAGATGCGCATCAGCGCGTCGTCTAGATTCGCGACGCTCTCGCACTGCGCGAGATCGAATTTCGTAAGCTCTGAAATTTTTTCAAAATTTAGCTTACTATCGCCGCTTAAAAACAGCGGCTTTTCGCGCGCCAAAAAGCTTTTAAATTTGGCTAGATACTCGCCTAGATCGAGGCGCGTAAAGAGTTCGTCACTGATCATAAACGCACTCTTTGATCTTGTAGGTTTTGCCCTTAAACTCCGCGCCCGCGCTTTTTTTGGCGATGAAAGCGCCCAAAGAAAAGGAGTAGGTGAAGCTCTCTCGCGTTACTATCTGCGCGGAGCCTTGCTCTTTGTCTGCGGCGAAATTTTGCGTAGCTTTAGAATTCTGCGCTGTAGAACCTTGCATAGAATTTTGCTCGGCTACGTTAAAATTCTGCGCGGAGCCTTGGGGATTAGAGGTTTGCATGTCGCCTTGGTGCGCGGAATTTTGCGAAGCGGAGTTTCGCATACCTTCTTGGCTCGCGGAATTTTGCGGCGCGAGGCTCTGCGTATCGCCTTGCCCTGTAGAATTTTGCGAAGTAGGGCTTTGTGCGGAATTTTGTCCGCCCGAGACGGCACCGTTTATTTGCGCAGCGGAAACTTGCTCGTTCATTTGAGCGGTGGAGCTTTGCGCGGTAGAAGTGGTCTTGTCTTGCGCGTTTAAATTTGCTTCGCCGGCTTGCACGCCCAAAATTTTAGCATCCGCGTCGCGCGTTTCAGAAGTGGAATTTATCGCGCCGCCGCATCTTAATCTGGCACCCGCGTTAAATTTAAACACCATCTCCTCCTCAAGCTTGGCGGATCGCTCGCTCGCGCTTTCGTAAAAATAAGCCCCCGCGCATAGCAGCACGATCAGTGCCGTGGCGATGATTTTAGCTTTTTTGCTTAAAATTTCGTCCCGCACGAAAAAGATCGCCGCGATAAATAAAAATGCGAAAATAAACACTAAAAATCTCAAATTTTATCCTTGCCCGTCCGCTGCGGAGTTCGTTTCATAAATTCGGCGAGAGTTTTCAAGCCTAAAATTCTCCGCGCAGCTGATAGGTGATGTCGCCTGCGCCAAATCCGATCACGAGCCCGTCGTTTATGATGTGGCGGACGCCGAAAATATCGCTAAATTCTATCTTCTCGCCGTTTCTAAAGACCCGCTCGGTAAATAGTGCGCCGAGCCCCTTAAACTCCTCTTTCAGATCGATGCCGTTACTAGGCTCGCCAGCGGCGTAAACGGGCAGCACCACTAGCTCTTCTACACCCGCAAAGCACTCTTTAAAAGCGTTTAAATTCGCCTTAAGTCTGCTGAAGCGGTGCGGCTGAAAGATCGCCGTGATCTTGCTAAGACCTAGCAGGCTAGCGTATTCGCGCGCGCTTTGCAGCGTCGCTCTGATCTCGGTAGGATGGTGGCCGTAGTCGTCGATGAGCACGAAGTTTGGGGTGGCGCACAGGATGTCGAAGCGCTTTTTGATCCCTTGGTAATTCAGTAAATTTTTGCGGATCTGCTCTAGCCCCGTCTCGCACGCTGCGGCTAGGATCGCTAGCGACGCATCAATCGCGATGTGCCTTCCTAGCCCGTAAACCTCGAAGCGCCCGAGCTCTTTAAGATTAAAGCTCATAAACGGCTGATGATCGCGCAGCAGCACCTTTAGATCCGTTATATCGCGCGAAGGAAAGAGCTTGATACAGCCGAGCTTGATGGAGCTTAAAAACTCGTCTTCGGCGTTTATCACGCGGATCTTGGCGCGTTCCAAAAAGCCGCGATACGCCGCGTGAAATTTATCCAAATCGTTGTCGTAATGATCCATATGCTCGGGCTCGGCGTTGGTCACGACCGCGACGTAGGGGTTGGAATTTAAAAAGCTCGAATCGCTCTCGTCGGCTTCGAAGATGATATTTTCGCTATTTTCATATTTCATATTCGAGCCGAACTGCTTGGAGATTGCGCCGATGATAACCGAGCCGTTTATCAGCGCCGAGGTTATCGCGCTCGTGGTGCTTTTGCCGTGCGCGCCGGCGATTGCGAAGACGCGCTTGTCTTTTAGCACGAAGGGCAGGGCTTCCTTGCGCGAGAGGCAGACGATCCCCTTTTTGCGCGCGGCTTGCAGCTCGACATTGTCCTCTTTGATCGCGGCGGAGTAGATGACGATCTCCTGATCTTTGATCGCCGAAGCGTCGTGCGGAGTGATGATCTCCATGCCGTCCGCTCTTAGCTTGTAGGTCGTCTCGCTCTCTTTGATATCCGAGCCTGAGATGATAAAATTTTTCTCGTGTAAAAATCTTGCTAATGCCGATATTCCTATGCCGCCGATGCCGATAAAATGAACCTTTTTCACCTTTGTCCTTAAATATTATAATGGAAAATTACGTTTAAATTTTTAAATCCCACGTCTGCGAAATTTAAAAATTTAAACCATTTTGTGCGCCTTGAAATTCTCCTTTAAATTTTACGAGCTCGCGGCGTCGCGCAACCCCGTCTCGCTACTTTCGAAAGCGCTTTTAAAATTTGAGCGCTCGAAATTCGCCGTTTAGAATTTCGCCTTTTAAAATTTGAACGCTCGAAATTCCGCGCTCAAAACTCCGCTTTGAAACAGGAGCGCTTAAAATTTTACGGCTCAAACTTGCCGTTAAAGCCTCGCGGCTAGCGAGGTCCCGCCCTGCCTGCTGCATCGTATTGCATACCGAAGCCGCGTAAATTTTAATAAATTTCATCGCGCGCCGACTGTTTAAATTTACGCTTAAAATTTCGCCGCTTGGGCTTTGCGGCTAAATCTATTCGCCGCTTTGCGCTTTAAATTTAGCCGATAAATTTATCCGCATAAATTTAAAATTTCGTCGAAATTTTAAATATCGGTGCGCCCGTTGATCGCCTTTATCAGCGAGAGCATATCGACGTTATCTAGGCTCACGCCCGTAGGCACGCCTTGGGCAAGCTTAGTAAATTTCAAACCCAGATCCGCGAGCTTGTCCTCGACGTAGAGCATGATGCCGTCGGAGTTGATGCCGGGCGTCAGCGCAAAAATCAGCTCGCGCGCGCCGTTTTGGCTCACCATCTCGCGTAGCGCCGCGATTTTATCTTCGTCAGCGGCGTCTAGCACGAAGTAGCGACCGTTGTAAATTTTATTACTCTCTAAAATAAAGATATCTTTTGGGTTTTCGACGATGCAAATTTTATCGCTTTCGCGCTCCTCATCGGCGCAGTATTCGCAGATCTCGCCCTCGCATACTGCTCCGCAGATGTGGCATCTGTGCAGTCCACGCACCGCCTCTTCGATATTGTGCGCTAAATTTAGCCCCAAAAAGGAGTTTTGCACGCTTACGTAGTAGGCAAAGCGTAGGGCGGATTTTTTGCCCACGCCCGGAAGCTTTTCAAAGCTTGCAACGAGCTCTTCGAACCTGTCCGTGCCGCTCATATGGTGCCCTTCGGCGAAAAGACGATCGAGAAGTAGTGCGTGCCGTCGCTGTAGTTGTACTCGAAGCGGAATTTATGCAGCTCGCAAATTTTATCGATGATGTAAAGCCCAAGCCCCATGCCGGTGGCTTTCTCGTCTTTATTTCTGATAAAGGCTTGCTTGTAATGCTCGAATGATTTTGCAAGCGCCGCTCCGCGATTGGCGACGCTTACTTTGTTTTCGTCGCAGATGATGCGGACTTTTTTATCGCTGGAGTATTTTAGGGCATTGTCGATTAAATTTTTAATCGCTAGCGCAAATAGCCCGAAATCCACGTTTATCACCGCATCGCACTCGATATCCGTGCTGATGAGCTCGTCCCAGTTATCGAGCATAGACATATCTTTTACTTGCTCTAAAATGAGGCTGAAATGATAATCCTGATAATTTAGCGAGTAGCTTTTTGAGAGCAGTTGCTCGATTTTGGCAAACTCGTTGATTAAAATTTCAAGCCGCTCAAAGACATTGACGAGCCGCTCTTTTTGTGTTTCGTCATCTAGCATTTCGGTGATGAGCCTGCCCTTGCCGATCGGGGTTTTAAGCTCATGCATGATGGTGCGCAAAAACAGCTGGCGCGAGCGGATCAGCTCTTGAATTTTGGCAATCGCGTTGTTAAATTCCTGCGCGACCTGCCCGATCTCATCTTCGCTATGCGTGGCGGCTAAATTTACGTCCAAGTTGCCCTGGGCGAATTTTTTGATATTTTTGCTTAGTTTTTTTAGCGGCGTAAAACTTCGCACGATCGATAAATAAAGCGAGATCAAAACTGCCATCGTAAGCAGAAATCCAACCCAAAGCGGATCGTTTAAATTCTTCGTGCCGAGGCTTTCGAAAACCACGACGAAAGAGTTGTTTTTTATATTTAAAAACAGCGAATTATTATACTCGACCGAGCTAAACTCGCCGATAGAGGTGTCTTGGACGAAAAAAATTTTACCGCTCGTGATGATGTTTTGGATGATATTTTTGTCTTTTACAAGCTCCAAGCCATAGCTGGAGAAGTAGCGCTCAATATCGCTGGGAGGGGCATTACGCTTGTATAGCTCAAGTAGATTATTGACCGCGTTTATTTGATTAGCCTGCATGCTGCCTAGAGCTCTATTCATCTGCATCCGTGCGAATGTGATGAAAAGCACGCAGACTAAGATGATCGCGATTACAAAAAAAACCGAAATTTTAGTGATTAAGGAGTGCTTCATCCGATGAGCTTGTAGCCGATACCGCGAACCGAAAAGATATGCTTAGGCGCCTTGGAACTATCGCCTATTTTGGTGCGCAGACGCCCGATGATGACGTCTAAGCTCTTTGAATCCTTGTCTTTTAAGCTTTTGCAGTGATATACGAGCTGCTCGCGAGAGACGGAGAAGCTGTGCTGCTTGATGAGGTATTCTAAAATTTCATACTCCGCAGGCGTTAGCACGAGCGACTCCTCGCCGAAGTAAATTTCATGGCGCTTGTCGTCGATACGAAATACGCTATCCGTGGCGGTTTCTTCCTTCTCGCTAGCTTTTTTATAGCGGCGGATGAGGCTCATGATACGTGCGTGCATCTCTTTTGGATCATAAGGCTTGGGTAGATAATCGTCCGCGCCGATCTGAAGCCCCACGACGCGATCGCTCACGTCGCTTCTAGCCGAGCTGATGATTATCGGGATGTCGTATTTCTCGCGGATCTCTTTGCAGACTTCAAGTCCGTCCATCCCCGGAAGCGTAAGATCCAAAATCAGCAGATCGTAGTTTTTGATCCCAGCGCTAATGCCCAGATATGGGTCTTCAAAGTTTGTAACTTGGATGTTAAATTTAGCCAGATATTCGGTTAGAAGCTGTGCAAACTCGCTGTCGTCTTCTATCATCAATACATTTATCATTTTTTATCCTTTGCATCGTTGATTTGAAATTTTAAATATTGCATTATACATAAAAATAGTTAAGTCTTAACTTGCGTTTTATTAAATTTAGATAAAATTGCCCCTTTTGTATAGTTTAAGGAGAATTTCGTGGAAGAAGATTATTATGAAATTTTAGGCGTGGCGCGCGATGCCGACGCCGAGACGATAAAAAAGGCGTTTCGAAAGCTCGCTTTGGAATTTCACCCCGACCGCAACCAAGGCGACAAGGAGTCGGAGGAGAAATTTAAAAAGATCAACGAAGCGTATCAAATTTTAAGCGACGATCAAAAGCGCAGAATGTATGATCGCTACGGCAAAGAGGGCATCAGCGGCGCATATAGCGGCGCGAGCGGCGGAGGATTTGATTTTAGCTCTATTTTCGGCGATTTTTTTGAGCAGGCATTCGGCGGAGGCGCTCGTTCGCGCCCTAGCGATCCATATGGAATAGATACCGAGCTAGCCGTAACGCTGGAATTTAAAGAGGCTTTAGAGGGCGTTCACAAGGAGATAAAATACAAGATCAAAAAGCCGTGCCCTACTTGCGACGCCACCGGCTCGAAGGATAAAAAGAAGCACACTTGCTCCGCTTGCGGCGGCACTGGACGCGTCGCGGGCAGGCGCGGATATATGAGCTTCATCCAAAGCTGCTCCGAATGCGGCGGCACGGGCGAGATCGTAAAAGACAGGTGCAAGGATTGCGGCGGCAAGGGCTTTACCGAAGAGGACGTGAGCCTTAAATTTGACATTCCTGCAGGTATCGACGACGGACAGCGCGTACGCCTAAGCGGCAAGGGCAACATTTCTAAAACCGGCGAGATCGGGGATCTATACGTGATAGTGCGCGTTAAGGAGGATAGCCACTTCCTGCGCGATGGAGACGACCTGTATATCGAGGTGCCGGTGTTTTTCACGCAGGCGATCTTGGGCGAGAGCATCGAGGTGCCGACGCCGCGTGGCAAGGCGGAGCTGAAACTCAAAGTAGGCACCAAGGACAAGCAGCGCTTCACGATCTACGGCGAGGGCGCGCCGAATATCCGCACCAAGAAAAACGGCGATCTGATCGTGCAGGTAAACGTCCAAACCCCTAAGAAATTGAACGAGAAGCAAGAGGCGCTTTTGCGCGAGCTTCAAGAAAGCTTCGGCAGCAAGGGCGGAGACGACGAGGGGATACTCGATAAAATCAAGAATTTTTTCAAGTAAATTGCCTTGATTTGCCTTGATCTGTTTTGAGCGGTGGTCTTGCGGTTTTATTTACCAAAGTACGGGATTTTCGCTTGGAATCTCGCTAAGAGTTTGGATGTAATTTCGGTGTAAATTTCGTGTCATTATTTGGATAAAATTTAATTAGCATTTAATATTATTTAAATTTAAAGATTCTTAATATTAGTAAAGCAAATTAAAATTTTTATAATTAAGAGGTAGGATGATGTTAAAACAAATTTTAAATGTAGCGTTAGCATATGTTGGGGTTATTGTCGGTGCTGGATTATCGTCCGGTCAGGATCTGATGCAATATTTCGTCAGTTTTGGCAAATGGGGTATTCTTGGAGCCGTTATTCTTGGTATCCTCAATGCCGTCTTTGGTAAAATCATTATTACATTCGGTAGTTATTTTAGATCCAATGATCACTTTGAAGTTCTTTCACAAATTGCTGGATCTATCACTAATAAAATTCTTGATATTTCTTTAATTATTTGCTGTTTTGTGGTAGGTTTTGTCATGATTGCCGGGGCTGGATCAAATCTTAATCAGCAATTTGGCATGCCATTCTGGTCAGGAACACTCCTATGTGCCGTATTGATAATCCTTGTTAGCTTTCTTGATTTTGAAAAAATCACGAATGTGATCGGGATATTTACGCCTATTATTTTTATCATGATTATGATTATGGCAGTGTATACCTTTGCAAGTCAACGTTTTGATTTTAAAGAATTAGAAACAATTGCAAATACAATCTCTACTCCAATGCCAAATATCTGGTTTTCTGTTCTGAATTATTTTTCGCTCTGCGTTATGACAGGTGTATCAATGGCTTTTGTATTAGGGGGATCCATTATAAGGATTGGTGTAGCAGAAAAAGGTGGTACTTTGGGTGGATTTATAATCGGTATTATCATCACAGTTACAACCTGTATATTATATGCAAATGTAAAACTTGCAACGACTGTTGATATTCCTATGTTGGCTATTGCCAAACAGATTCACCCTGCATTTGCGTTTGTGTATGCACTTGTTATCTTCGGCTTAATCTTTAATACTGCTTTCAGTTTATTCTATGCCTTAGCAAAACGTTTCTCATCTAATCAATCAAAACGTTTTTATCCAATTATGATTGGCACCGTAGTTGTAGGGTATATATTATCCTTTATGGGCTTTAAAAAATTAGTATCGATTATGTATCCAATTCTAGGTTATATTGGTTTTATAATGTTGATGGTATTACTAATTGGGTGGATCAAAGAGAGGTCAAATGTTAGAGATGAGAAGTTTTTGCGTCGCAAGATGATTCGGTTGATCACAAAAAAATATGATGATGAACAGGAATATACGAAGGCAGATAAAGAAAAATTTCAGAAGCTGGGTGAGGATTCAATAGTTGATACTAAAAGTATTAAAAGCGATATCAAAGATCTTGTCAAAGAGCAGTTCACTGATGATAACAAATAAATAAAGTTCAAAAAAATAAAGAAAGAACGATTATTTGAATTGGTTGAATTTTAAAGGGCGGTAAAGGATTTCGCTTGAAATAAAAAGAGCTCGGAAAACCTTGATTAGCCTAATTCAATATAATGATTTTAAAAAGATTAAATCAAACATATTTTCTGTTCTTTATCGTAAAAATTTCAAAATAAAAGCAACTATGAATTTAAAAAGGACAAAGATGGATCGCAAAAACGGGCCTGCAAATTTCAAATCCGCGGATGATGAGATGTTTGCGTTTTTATCGAGCTTGGGCGATCGCTGGCAGGTAAGCGAGGGCGGAGCGCGCTTTATAGAGAAAAATTTTACCTTCATCGGCTCCAAGCCCGTCTTGCGGGGTTTGAAAGATTACGCGACCGCGGACTGCCTGAGCTTTGCCGGTGCCAGAAGCTTCATAGACGCAAACCCCGCGGTAAAAACGAGGATTTTGAGCGGCGAAATCCACTATCTAGGCGATAGTCTAACGAGCGCCGAGGTTAAATTTGCGCCTGAATATTTTTACGATTTTTTAAAATTTATAATGGAGCAGATCCCTGAACACCACTATTTTTTCAGTCCTACCGCGCGCTGGCTCCTGCTGGTTGCGATGGAGAAATACGTGGAATTTGCGGCTTTAGATTAGCGTTTGGATCCGCGAAAATTTGCGAAATTTTACTTCGCCTGCGCCGCGCAAGTTCGGACTGGCTGCGACCTGCTACGGCGCGACGGAAGATCGGTTAAAATTTATCGACCGCAATGATCGTGCCGCAGCGGCGTGAAATTTAAACGGGCGCCCCGTTTGCGAACTAGCCCTTGCCTAACTTGATACGTGCCCTAAAATCTGGCATGATCTGCGCGATGAGCGCGTAAAAATCCGCTCCGTGGTTTGCGTGGATGAGATGCGCGAGCTCGTGCAGCACGACGTATTCGACGAAGCGCCGATCCCGCTCTATCAGGCTTAGCGAGAAGTTGAGATAGCCTTTAGCGTGGTTGCAGCTGCCCCAGCGCGTCTGCATTTTGCGCACCCGCACCCGCACGATCTTGCGGTCTATCCGTGGGGAAAGCTTCGCGATATAGCGCAGATAAAGCTCAAGCGCAAAGGCCTTTTTAAACGCCGCAAACTCGCCCTCGCTCTCGCAAAAGATCGCGCCCCCCGATACGAAAATTTTATCTTTAAATTTAGAGTTTTGGATAAAATTTTTGATCGTAAAATCGGGCTCATCGTGCTCAATCGCTGCAGCTTGCGCGCTTTGCGCTGCATTTTGCGGCACGTTTTCGCTCGCGGATTTTGAAGTTCTTTCGTTCACAGCGGGTTTAAATTTTGAAATTCCTTCACCCACGACAGAGCTAAATTTTGAAATTCCTCCGCTCTCGGCGGGTTTAAAATTTGAAATTTCTTCACCCGCGATAGGTTTAAATTTTAAAATTCCGTCCCTTGCGGCAGGGTCAAATTTTAAAATTTGATCGCTTGCGGCGGAGTTAAATTTACCTGCATCGTCGCTTTGCGGAGCGCACCCATCCGAGTGAAATTTTAAAATTTCGCCGCAGGATTGCTCGCGGACATTTTGCGCCGCTGTATTTATAAACTCGCCGCTTTGTCGCATTGCGTTTTGCTGTGCGAGCCCTTGCGCCGCATCGACGGGTAGATTAAATTTTAAATCCTCGCCCGCCACACTACTTTGCGAAGTGTGTTCGCCCGAGTGAAATTTTAAAATTCCGCTTCCTGCGCCGCTACCCACACCGTCATTCATGCCGCCCATGGAATTGTTTGCGCTGCCGCTCACATCGCCGCCATCACTTATGCCCGCACCGCTTTGTAAATGAGTCGAATTTACGCCGCCCGCGTCACTATTCGTACCGCCATTCGCCCAGTTCACGCAGTCCCGCGCGTCGCCATTGTCTAAATTTTTATTCGCGCTGCAGTTTGTACCGAGCTCAGCCTCGCGGCTAAATTTCAGCTTGTAAATTTTGCCTAAAATTCTAACCTGATCGCTCGCTAGTAGCTTGCTTTGCAGTCGCGCCAGCGTTTGGCGGATCCAGCTTTCATGCTTTAGAATGAAGTCTTTCGCTTGCGCCGCGGTGTAGGAGCGCGGCACGCTGACGCTGATTTCGCAGTCCTTGCTAATGCGGATACGCGCGTATTTCATCCGCTTAAAACGCAGACTGATCGGCAAGTCTAGCAAATTTAGACTAACTTTTTGCTCTGCCATTTTTTACTTATCCATCGCGCCGTATTCGCGCTGCCGCGCAGCCACTCGTCGCAGAAAAACCCGATCCAAACGCCCAAAATTCCATACCCCAGATGAATGCCCAAAAGCCAGCCCACGGGGATCGAGACGCCCCACATAAAGATCACGCCCATCGCAAAGGGAAACCTCGCATCGCCGCTTGCGCGCAGGGCGTTTACGAACACGATATTAAGCGTCCGTCCGAACTCAAGCCCCAGCGTGAGGTAAAAAAGCGGCCGCATGACCTGCTTGTGCGCCTCGCTTAGGCTCAGTAGCTCCATGATCTGCTCGCGCGCCAAAAACACGATCGCGACGAAAAGCGCCGTCGCCCCGAGCCCGAAGCGCAGCGCGGTAAAAGTGTGCCGGTACGCCTCCTGCGGCTTGGCGGCGCCTACGAGGCGACCTACGATGACTTCGTTTGCCATGCTGATCGCGCTTCCGCCGAAGAAGATGAATGATGAAATTTGAAAATAGATCGTCTGCACGGTAAGGCTCGCCTCGCCCATGCTCGCGACGAAGGCGAAGGCGACTAGATACTGCACGATCCACAGCATGTTTTCGCCCGCGCTCGGAAGCCCTACGGATAGAATTTTACGCAGCGTGGCGAGCTTGATCTTTAAAAACATCGTGAGGTAAAATTTTATCTTTAGCACCTTCGTGATGATGAGGAAGAATAAAAATACGCCGATCATGCGCCCTGCGATCGTGCTCACGCCGATGCCCTCAAGCCCGTAGTACGGCAGTCCGAACGGCCTAAATAGCACGACGTAGTTGCCCGCAAGCGTTACTAAATTCATCACCACTGAGACCGCGATGATGAAATTTGCGTATCCGTAAACGCGCACGATGGCGCTAAGCACGATCGCGACGGCGTCTATCGCAAAGACGATGCTGATGACCTTAAGATAGATCGCGCTTTCGCTCAAAAGCTCGGCGGGCACTTGCAGCGCGCGGAGTAAAAACGGCGCGCAGCTAAAGACGAAAACGCCGCTGCAAAGCCCTACGAGCGCGTTGAATGCGATGCTCGTGTGGATCGCGCGCATCGCTAGGACTTTGTTTTTCGCCCCGAGCGCCTGCGCTACGAGTACCGAGCAGCCCACGGCGAGGAAGCCAAAAACGGTAATGAAGAGCAAAAATATCTCGTTACCCGCCCCCAGCGCGCCTACTAGCGAGACGTCCACGCGCGAGATCATGTAGGTGTTGATAAACGTGGTCACGAGGCGCAAAAACATATCGATGTAGATTGCGAGCGAAAGCCTTAGTAGCGAGATTTCTTTCATATTTTGCCTTTATTTGCGGGAAATTGTAGCCGAAAATTCTTTTAGGTTTGCTTTTGCGCAGGTGGGGGCGAGTGGGGTTGTTTTCGCGCGCCCCGCGTAGAATTGAAATTTACGGCGCCCGGCGCGAATATACGGTGATTTAGCGCGGAGGAGCGAGAGCATACGTAGCCGCATATCTCGCGCGGCGATCTGTAGTAAAGGGGCAAAAAGACGGCGCAGAATTCCACGCGATTTAAAATTTAAAAGTCGCGTGGAAGTTTACTAAATTCACGCTGGTTGGAGTAAATTTCACTTTCCGCTAGATCGAATTTCGCTTCCTCATGTGGATCGTAAAGTGCTCCGACGCATCCTTAAAGCCGCACTTTTGTAGGAATTCTCCGGCGCCCTCAGCCTTGTGCAGAGGGGTCACGACAAAGGTGGTGGTGTGCGCAAAGCGTTTATTAAAGGCATTCACGAGCGCCGTGCCGATACCGCGCCTTTGATAATCCTTATGAACTATCACGCAGTAAAGATAGCTCGTAGCGAAGTTGTCGCGGTCGCAAAACGCCTCCAGCACCCCCACGGTCTTGCCCTGCGTTTTGGCGATCGCCACGTAATCATAGGTGCGCCACACCCTGTATGTCTCGTGCGGCGGCACGGAGGCTGCGTTTTGCTCCGTATCCCAGCCGATCGAGATCATTATCTCATCCAGATCACTAGGTTTAAAATCGGCGGAATTTTCTAAAATTTCAAACTCCATCTTCGCTCCTTAATTGAAATAGCTTTTCAAATCGCAAGTATATCGCCGCAGCTTTAAAACGGCATTAAATATTATTTAGCGGCTCTTGCGGCGAGGTTTAAATTTTAAAATTTAAAGGCGCGGCAAGGCGCGGTGCGTAAATTTTAATCCGAATTTAAAATTCTAACTATTTACCGCAATTTGATATAAACTCGGCAAAATTTTCCCAAGGATCCCCGATGCAAACGCTTGATTTTCACGTCCATCTGCTAAGCAAGGAGGTGCGCTTCGATCGCCCTTACGACAGGCTCGCGCTGCGCCTTTTCGGCAGGCGCTTCGGCATAGACGTATCGCGCGCGATCAAAGAGCCATACGAGGCCTATGTGGACGCTCTGCTCGGCGGGCTTAGAGCTTCGAAATACGTTAAAAAGGCGGTGCTTTTCGGCGTGGATGCTAAATTTAGCGACGCGGGCGAGCTAATCCATCGCGATAAGACCGTCTGCGCGGACAACGACAGCGTGTTTGAAATTTATCAAAAAAACCCAGATCTCATCGTGCCGTTTTTTAGCATCAATCCGAAGCGAGCGGACGCGCTCGATGAGATCGATCGCTGCTTCGAGCTCGGATTTAAGGGGGCGAAATTTTTACAAAATTATTGGGATCTGGATACGAGGCTGCCTCGCTACGTGCCGTATTTTGAAAAGCTCGCCAAGCTCGGCTTGCCGCTAGTGATCCACGTTGGCAACGAAAGCTCGGTGCCGAGCTCGCGCCGCTACGAGGCGCTGGAGATGATCTACGCGCCGCTTGAGCTGGGCGTTACGACGGTGTGCGCGCACATGGCGATTAACTATGAGTACTCGCATATCTTTCGTGCGCTCTCGCGTCGTCCGCGAAATTTCGGACACGATTATTTCGCGCTTCTGGCGCTTCTGCGTACGCACAAAAACCTCTACGCCGACGTTTCCGCGCTAATGACGCCGATGCGCGCGAAAGCCCTGCCGCATCTGGCAAGCCAAACGGACGTGCACTCGCGCCTGCTTTACGCTTCGGACTTTCCGGTGCCGTATTCCGCGATATATAACACCTACGATCTGCGCCTGTCGCAGCGTATCGCGCTGCATAAAGAGCCCAATCCTTTCGATCGCAACGCGCGCGGACTGCTCGCGTATTTCGGCGAGGAGAGCGAGCTGTGGAGCAATTACAAAAAAATTCTACCCTTTGCGTAGACGGTGAAATTTAGGGCGTGCGGTTAGAATTTGGCGTGTTCGCGGCTTTTTTTGCGGAGCGGCACGCGCGGCGCAGGTGCGGCGAACACGGCGTAACGCGCGCAAAAATGGAGCGGCGAGCGACTCGGCGTAGTTGTGGAAAGCAAAGCGTATGCCGCTCGAAGCGCGGTAGAGAGCTAATAATGAAGCGTGCGCTGTGAAATTTCATAGGGCAAAATTCCGCAAACGACAATTTGCAAAATTCTATAAATTTCGCCACTGATAATCCAGGAGGTGTCGGTCGAGTACGCTCGCTCGACGCTAAATTTTAAAATTTAAACCTAGCGGCGTGTATCGTAGTATCAAAGTACTCTTTGGCGCAGCGCAAATCTTGAAATTTCAGTGATTTAATTTAGCTAGCAGTTACACTAAATGAAACGGCGAGATCATACGCGGCGCGCTGCTGTTTAAATTTAGCTCACAGGCGCGCTAAATCCTAGCTGCGACATAATTTGCTTTAAATTTTATAATGACGGCTCGTTTGAAATTTTAAACCACTAGCACAATCTGCAAAATTTAGCGGCAGCCCGCCTGAAATCCGCACCGCATCGCGCCGTCGTATCGCAGCGACGAGCTGCCGTATATTTACGCTCAAAACCGATTCGCACTTACCAAAGCCGCTGAAATATCAACGATGCGCTGTATAATTCGCGCCGAATTGCGTAACGCCATTTTTGCGACATTGCTCATGCTATAAAATTTAACGCGGGTTTGTTTTAAATTTCATTGCATCGCACAAAAAGACCGTTCGCGAGAAATTATAACGGCGGCTCGCTTTAAATTTGCGCTTCGTGTCGCTTCTCGGCTCGTTTGTTTCAATCTCTCGCAGCACCTGTTTTGTCACGCCTGCCGTTTAATCGCCCGTCCCGCTAAATTTTAAAATTTGCTCTAATTTTAGGAGTTTACCAGCTTCAAAAGCGCCTTTGAAATTCTTGCGATCTCATCTTGCATGTGCCCGCCCGGATTTTGCTCAAACTCCGCTTTTGCGCCCGCGCCGCGGCATTTTGCGATGAAATTTCGCGCCGTCTCGCCGCAGAGTGCTCCGCGCGGATTTTTCGGGTTCATCTCGGCCTCGCCCAAGGACGCGTAGACGTGCGCCAGCCCCCTTTGCGGCGAGTGTGCGGCGACGAAGGCGTCAAATCCGCCGAACCAAAACGACGCTGAGACGCAGGCGATCTTTTGAAATTTATCGCTCGCAAACGCCGCATACGCGCTAAAAAGCCCAGCCAGCGAGTATCCCGCGCACGCTCGCCACGCAGGTTTGCCAGCGCCGAATACGTGCCGCTCGATACGCGGGATCAGCTCGTCCGTAAAATTTTTCAAGTGCGCCGCGCCGCCGCCTGCGAAATCACGCACCCCCTTAAACGGTGATTTTGCCGCCCACGGGCTAAGCTTATCGCCCCACTGCGCCTCGTTTAGATAGATCGCCGCAAGCACGAAATCCGCGCCGCTTTGTCGCGAGACGAGTTCGTAAATTTCGCCCATGCCGGTCGCGCCAAACTCCAAGGCGTGCAGGTAGATGATCGGTGCGGACGCGGCTTCTTTTGTAAAGGAGGGCGCAGCCGCAAAAGACGGCGCGTGCGGGGCGAAAATTTCTACGCACAGGTCGTCAAATTCCAAACTTTGCATCGCTGAACCTTTAAAAGTTATTAAAATTTAATAGAATTTTGTGTAAAATCACCGAATTTAACACTAGAGGAACTTAAAATTGGCTTTGATCGAGCTTATCGATGTTACGAAAAAATTCGGCTCTCACGTCGTTTTGGACGGCGTAAATTTCGCACTGGACGCTAACGAGCGCGTCGCCGTGATCGGCAAAAACGGCGGCGGCAAGTCCACGCTGATGAAGATAATTGCAGGTCTGTGCGAGATTGACGAGGGACGCGTGATCACTCAAAACGGGCTAAACATCCAGATGCTCGCTCAAACGCCTAAATTTGACGAAAATCTCTCGGTCAAAGACGCGCTGCGACGGGAGCTAGCTGAAATTTACGCCGCCCTTAGCGAATACGACGCGATCTCGAGTAAGATCGCCGCGCAGCCCGAAAACAGAGAGCTTTTGGCGCGCCAAGACGAGCTGATTAAATTTATCGAGGCCAAGGACGGCTGGCAGATCGATAATAAGATCGAGCAGGTGCTGCAAAATTTCGGGCTTAAAATTTACGAAAACCGCTCCGTCTGCACGCTTAGCGGCGGCGAAATTCGTCGCGTGGCGCTGGGCGCGCTGGTGCTTAAAAAGCCCGACGTGCTGCTGCTGGACGAGCCCACGAACCACCTCGACGTCTATATGGTGAAATTTCTAGAGGATATGCTGCTTAGCTCGAAGCAGACGATCGTTTTTATCAGCCACGATCGCTACTTCATCGACCGCTTGGCGACGTGCAGTATCGAGCTCGAAGAGGGTAAAATTTCAAATTTCGACGGCGGATACGAGAACTATCTGAGGCGCAAACAGGAGATGCTTGCTTCGCTCGAAAAGTCCCACGAGACGCTGCTTAAACAGCTGCGCGCCGAGGAGGAGTGGCTGCACCGCGGCGTAAAGGCGCGCCTAAAGCGCAACGAAGGGCGCAAGGCGCGTATCATGCAGATGAGGCAGGATGCGAAGAAAAACCCGGGCGCGATCCGCCGCGTGCGGCTCGAGCTGGAGCGCGCGAGCAGGAGCTTTAACGGCACGGGCGGCGACAATCGCAAAAAGATGCTTTTTGAATGCACGAATATCGGTAAAATTTTAAACGGCAAGGTGCTTTTCAAGGGCTTTTCGGCGCGGGTTTTGCAGGGCGAGCGCATCGGTATCGTAGGCGCTAACGGCGCAGGTAAAAGCACTCTGCTTAAAATTCTACTCGGTCGCAGCAAGATCGATGCGGGCGAGATCAAACGCGGCGAGATCAGGATCGGCTACTTCGATCAGACCCGCAGCGGTATCACGGACGATAAAAGCATAATCGAAATTTTCTGTCCCAACGGCGGCGATCACATAAGCGTCCGCGGCAGCTACATGCACGTCTATGGGTATTTGAAAAATTTCTTGTTTCCGAAGGAGTTTTTAGATAAGCCCGTGGGCGTGCTTAGCGGCGGCGAAAAGAACCGTCTGGCGCTTGCCAAGCTCTTTACCGAGCAGTACGATTGCTTGATTTTGGACGAGCCGACGAACGATCTTGATATCGCGACGATCAATATTTTGGAGGATTATCTGCTAAGCTTCGAAGGTGCGGTAATCATCGTAAGCCACGATCGCTATTTCATCGATAAGATTACAAATAAGCTTTGGGTTTTTGAAAAAAATGGCACGATCGATCAAATTCAAATGCCCTATTCGCAGTATCTGGAGTTTGAAGACGAGATGGCGGAGATCGATCAGATCGAGGCCGACGCTGGCGCGGGCGCGAGCGCAGAGGAGAGCGGCCGCGAAAACAAAAAGGAGAAGACGAGCACCGCGAAGCTTAGCTACAAACAGAATAAAATTTTAGAAGAGTACCCCGCTAAGATCGAGGCTATCGAGGCGCGTATAAAGGAGCTAAATCACGCGCTCTCGACGCCTGAAATTTATCAAAAGCTCGGTATGCAGGGGCTTTTTGAAGAACTTGAAGAAAAAAGAGGAACGTTAAACAGTATGGAAAATGAATATTACGAAGTGCTTTCGCTCGCCGAGAGCCTAAAGTAGGCGCGATGGTTTGGTTTTTGATCTTTTTATACGCGCTTTACACGATTTATAAAATTTCGCTCGATCTGCTCGAGCTAAGCTTCATCCGCGCCAAGCTAAAAGAGCCTGCGGTGGTGCTTAGCGAGGAGGATTATCGCAAGGCGGGCGAGGTCGGCGCGGTAAATTTAAAATTTAATATATTTTCGCACTGCTTTTCTTTTGCGGTGGCGCTTATTTGGATACTTGCGGGCGCTGGCGCGTTACAGCGCGCGATATATGATCTAGCGGGCGACGGGATTTTTGCGCAGAGCTGCTTTGTAACGGCGTTTTTAATCATCGGCGGCGCGATATCGCTTCCGCTTGAGATCTACAAAACCTTCGTCAAAGACAGGCGCCTAGGCTTTTCCACGATAACGCCCGCCGTTTTCGTAAAAGACGCGCTAAAATCGCTCGCGCTCACGCTAATTTTCGGCTTTGCGGTAGCCTCTGTGCTCGTTTTTTGCGTAAATAGCTTGGGCGCGCACTGGTGGGTCTGGGGCTTTCTGCTAAGCTTCGGCGTAGTTTTACTGATAAATCTGATCTATCCGACCGTTATCGCGCCGCTGTTTAATAAGATGCAGCCGCTAGAGCACGGCGAGCTAAAAGAGCGCATAGAGGGGCTTTTGCAGCGCTGCGGCTTTAAAAGTAGCGGCGTTTTTACGATCGACGCAAGCAAGCGCGACAAGCGCCTAAACGCCTATTTCGGCGGCTTCGGCGCGACGAAAAAGGTCGTGCTTTTCGACACGCTCATCGAAAAGCTTAGCGAGGATGAAATTTTAGCCGTTTTAGGGCACGAGCTCGGGCATTTCAAACACGGCGATGTTTTGAAAAATTTAGCGCTTAGCTTCGTGCTTTTGGGCGCGACGTTCGCAGTATTCGGAAACCTCCCCGCAGGCGTATTCGGCGCGCTGGGGCTTAGCGAGGGCGGCGGCGCGACGCTGGTTTTTATGGTTTTGTTTGCGCCGATTTTGCATGCGTTTTTTGAGCCGGTGATCTCCAAGTTTAGCCGCATGCACGAATTTAGTGCAGACCGACATGGCGCGAGCGTGCAGGATAAAGAGAGCATGATCGGCGCGCTAAAGAAGCTGGGCAGCGAAAACAAGGCGTTTCCGCTCGCTCATAAAATTTACGCCGCGGTGTATCATTCGCACCCGAGCCTATATGAGCGCATAAGAGAGCTTGATGAGGATCGCTGAGGCGTTAAGATGGGGCTTGCAGCAGTGCGGCTCAAAATACGTCGCGCGCGAAATTTTAAAGCTTTGCGAGCGACTTAGCGATGAGCAGCTCGTGCTAAGATGCTCGGAGGAGCTCGCGCACGAAGCGGAGTTTCGCGCTAAGATCGTTGAATTTAAAGACGGCCGCCCGCTTGAATACATCACGCAAAGCTGCGAGTTTATGGGCTTTAAATTTTACGTCGACGAGCGAGTGCTGATACCGCGCTACGAGACCGAAATTTTGGTAAAAAAAGCGCTTGCTTTGGCGCAAAGCTTGGGCGAGCCGCGCATTTGCGAGATCGGCACGGGCAGCGGAATAATCGCTGTATGTTTAAAAAAACTCCTTCCTTCTTGTCGCATCGCGGCTAGCGACATCAGCGCGGATGCGCTTGAGGTGGCGCGCGCAAATGCCGCGAGCTTAGGCGCGGACGTCGAGTTCATGCACTGCGCCTACGCAGATGAGATCGCGGGTGAGTTTGATCTCATCGTCTCAAATCCCCCATACATCGCAAACTCCTACGCATTGGACGCGCGCGTGCTGCAGGAGCCGAAACAGGCGCTGTTTGGCGGCGAGCGGGGAGATGAAATTTTAAAACGCATCGTGCTGATCGCCGCACGGCGCGCAAAATTTCTAGCCTGCGAGATGGGCTACGATCAAAAACAGAGCTTGTCGGTGTTTTTGCGCGAGCAGGGCTTTAGGGCGGAATTTTACAAAGATTTGGCGCAGTTTGATCGCGGATTCGTCGCGCGAAATTTAAACAGATCGTAGGCGCGCCGTGCAAAGCTCGCAACTACGCAGACTGCTTTATTACAAAGCGTTCGGCTACCGCTACGTAAATGCTGAAATTTTAAGCGGCGGCGAGCGATTTTTTAAGGCGCTGGACGCGCTGAAATCCGCTACCGCCGAGTGCAATCTCTGTGAACTTGCCAAAACGCGCACGAGCTCTAGCGAGCAAAATTTTAAAAATTTCAAAACTATCAAAAATTTTAAAAATTCTAAAACTCCCGCGAACGTAAAACTTATGATCGTAGCTCTTGCGCCGGGCGCTAACGAGGGTGTTAGCGGCGGCTTGGAGGCTGAGGTGGCAGCGTCGCTAGATCAAATTTGCGGCCCGGAAGAAATTTATTTTAGCTTTTTGATAAGGTGCGCGGTGCCGCAAAATAGGCGCGTAAGCTCGGAAATAATTTTAAAATGCGCGCCGTATCTGACTGATGAGATCAAAATTTTAAAACCCAAAGTCGTGCTCTGCCTGGGCGAGCTCTGCTGTAAAATCGTGCTGCGAAACGGCGATCTGGCGGGCATGGACGCGCTGCACGGCTCGGTCTTTAACGAGGGCGGTATCAGCTTCGTGCCGAGCTTCGATCCCGCATTCATCGCGCAAAATCCGAGCAAGGCGGAGCTTTTCAAAGAGGATCTGCAAAGAATAAAAGGGCTGCTGTGAAGCGCATTTTGGCGCTTTCTTTGCGCGCCGTTTTGATTTTGCGCGTAGCTTTATGCGTGTGCGCCTAGTTTGTGGATTGCGCCTACGCGGATGAGATCGCGGGCGAGTTTGATCGGCTTAAATTTCGCGGACAAGCGGGATTTGGCGGAAAAACACAGACTCGATCTGCGCGGGTTTAAATTTAAAAGCGAGAAATTCCATAAAGCGGCGGAGCGGGGCAAAATTTAACGCCATTGCAAAATTTCGATATTTCAAATTTTGTTTTCTATCTAGCTATCTCGGGTGTGTGAGGGGTTTATGTCGCGACGTAGCGTTAAATTTAAACCTTAACGCCGAGCGAAATTCTATGTCGTAAAATTTTATCTTGCCTGCAAATTTTATTTTGCCCAAGAGCTTTGCGCATTCTTAGATTTTATGCCGAAGATCGGTCTGCGCTATGTTTGTGCCGCACACGACTAGGTAAATTTGAACCCGCGAGATAAATTTATCTCAAAGATTTGAAAAATTCTAAAATTTCGGCGCTAAATTTGATCGGTCTGCCGTCTTTTACGAAGGCGATCTTTACGTCCTGTGCGTATAAAAGCTCGCTGAAATCCGCGTTTTTAATATCTTTGATCTTGTAAATTTCTTGCCGCAAAAGGGCGCTGGCGTTTTTGAGCGCGGCTAGGCTCGTGCGAATTTCAAGCGTATCGCCGAGGCGCGCGGGGCGGAGGAATTTAGCGCAAAGCTCGCTAACTACGAAGTATGCGTCTGCGCGCGCGAAGTCCACTCCTGCCTGCATAAGCGCCTCGCTGCGCGCTCGCTCGCAAAATTTTATGTAGTTGGCGTGATACACGATGCCCTGTGCGTCAGTGTCTTCGTAGTAAATTTTAATCTGCATCGGCTGCGCTTTGCTCCGGCGCTGCCTTTTTCGCGGCTAGAGCGGGAAGGATTTTTGCGAAAAACAGCACCGTTTGAAACACGATGATGAGTTTCATGCACCACTCGCTAGCCGCGTGGATTTGGGCAAATTCCGGCGTCATCGTCGCTTCTGCACCGATCTTTTGCGCGCTTATGACGTAGTCGGTAAAGTAAAGCACGAAAAGTAGGGCAAGTATGATATTTACGAGCGTCAGCATTAGGGTCGAAAGGCGCAAGCGAAAGGATTGCGATTTGTTGTTGTTGAAATTTATCATCTCAAAAACGAGGCAGATGATCGAGACTGCGATGAGGATGCCGCCGTATTTTACGAAGATCTCGCTCATTAGCTTGCCGCTTTGAAAGTGCGATAGCACGCCATCTCCGATAATCTGCTGCGGGAAAAATACCACGGGCGCGACGAGTGCGCCGAGCGAGAGCTCGATGCCGATAAGGGCTGCGATGATGAAGATATAGATAGAAAAAATTGCGCGCATAGAAATCCTTTTAAATTTTGATAAATTTTAAATCGGACGTGATTATAGCGAAATCTTATAATCGTGCGCTTAAATGTTTTGCAAGCGGGTTTTTGGACGAATGGGTGCGGTCGGCAGTTGCGATATTGCGACATATCGCGGTATAATGCGATTTTAAGTTTTTGGATGCGCCTGCCTGCGAAATTTATAAAATTTTTACGGAGGTTGGAGATGAAATTTGTCTCAGGTATGCTAAACATAAAATTCCATTATAAAATTTAAAATTTTCCAAATCGTTTTTTAAAATTTCTCTTGCGTATTCAGCCCCCTTTAAGCATCGCTTTTGTATAATTACAATTCTGTTTCGCACCGAGCCGAACCTGCTTCCTTAACTCTTAAGTCCTAGTAGTTTTAGCCTTTTAGCGAACGCGTTTTTTAAAAT
>NZ_CALIBB010000096.1 GCF_938045595.1 uncultured Campylobacter sp. | reverse complement strand
TCTTGCGAGGCATCGAGTTAAATTTAAAGCGGGGGAAATTTTACGGGATTTTGGGTCCTAACGGCTGCGGCAAAAGCACCTTGCTAAAAAACATATTGCAAATTTTAAAGCCCGCAAGCGGAATCATCGAAATAAACGGCAAAAAAGCAAGCGAATATAGCCTCAAAGAGCTTGCCGCGCTCATCGGCTTCGTGCCGCAAAAAACAGCCCTCGCAGCCGCGCTGAACGTGAATGAAATTTTACTTGCGGGCAGATTTTGCCGCCTAAAAAGCGCATTTAGCGGCTACGATGCGAGCGATCACGCTAAAGTGGAGCAAATGGCAGAGCTTTTGGATGTGAAAAAATTTTTAAATCGCAGCGCATTTGAGCTAAGCGGCGGGGAGTTCGGGCGCGTGCTGCTTGCCAGAGCGCTCGTAAGCGAGCCTGAAATTTTACTGCTCGATGAGCCCACGGGCGCGCTAGATATGAACTACGCGATCGAGGCGATGAGCATCTGCGAAAACCTGACGCGCTCTTTAAATTTAACGAGCGTCATCGTGCTGCACGATCTAAATTTAGCCTCGCTGTTTTGCGATGAAATTTTGATGCTAAAAGATGGCGCAGTGAGGTATCGCGGTAGCGCGAGCGAGCTTTTTACGCCGCAGATCATAAAAGAAATTTACGGCTTTGACGCCCTGATAGTCGAAAATTTGGGAACCAAATTTATCTTACCGCAAAAGGAGAAAATGTGAAAAAAATTCTTATAGCTTTGCTCTCGGCGAGCTTTGTATTCGCCAAAGGTCTAGTCGTACTTGATCCCGCCGCAGTCGAGATCATCTACGCTTTAGGCGCGCAGGATCAGATCGCTGCGATCTCAACTACCTCGATGAGCAAGATCCGCCCGGAGGCAGAAACCGCGAAACTGCCTAGCGTAGGCACCTACGTAAAGCCGAATATGGAAAAGATCGTCGAACTTAAGCCCGATCTGGTCATCACGAGCTTTCACTCCGCGGGCGTGAGCGATAGCCTACAAAAGCTCGGTCTTAAGAGCCTTACGATGGATGCGAACTCCACCGCAGACATCTGCCAAAACGTAAAGAAGATCGCTGCAATCGTAAAAAAAGAGAGCGAGGCGGATAAAATTTGCGCGCGGATGGATGGAATTTTTGCAGACAAACCCGCTCTTCGCGGTAAAAAAGTAGCGCTATTTTTCGGCTCAAACGCCACTATGGCCTTTAACGACAAAACCCTAGTAGGCGATATCTTCGCTCGCCTAGGCGCCAAAAATATCGCAGACGGCCTAAAAGGCAGCACGCCTTCGGTATCTGCCGAATACATCCTCGAGCAAAACCCCGATATAATCGTCGTCGTGGGCGGCGAGACGGAGGATTTTTTAAAGGCAAATCCGATCCTTAGCAACACCAAAGCGGTAAAATCGGGCAAAATTTTAAAGGCCCCGACGCTCATCTTGCGGGGCAGCCCGCAGATCGGCGAGACGGTGGATGAAATTTACGCGGAGGCAACGAAATAGATGTTTAAAGAACGCATTAAATCCCACCATCGCTCCAAGCTTTTCGAGAGCGTCTCCGCGAGCGAAAATGAGCTGTTCGACGCGCTGGAGCAGCCTGCGAAAGACAGCGATTGCGTAATCTATCTGCATGTGCCCTTTTGCGACAACATCTGCTCGTTTTGTTCGATGATGCGCTCCAAACTCGGCGACGAGCTGGACGAATACGCTAAATTTTTGATCCGCCAGATCAAAGACTACGGCGAGATGCCCTATTTCGATACCAAAAGCGTTAAAAGCATTTACTTCGGCGGCGGCACGCCGAGCGTCTTTAGCGAGACGCACTTTGAAAAGGTTCTGGGCGCGCTGCATAAAAATTTCAAGATCGCGGACGACTGCGAGATCAGCATAGAAACCACGCTGCATAATCTAGATACGCAAAAAGCGCTCGCCCTACAAAGCTTCGGCGTAAACCGCTTTAGCATCGGCGTGCAGACCTTCAGCAGACAGGGGCGCGCGCTTTTAAACCGAGTGCATAAGCCCGCTCGCGCAATCGAGCGACTGAAGGATCTTAGAGAAAAATTTGACGGCATGCTCTGCTGCGACATCATCTACAACTTCCCGGGCGAAAGCGTGGAGGAAGCGCTAGAGGACGCGCACTACGTAGATGAGCTAGGTCTAGATAGCGCTAGCTTTTACTCGTTGATGTTTTTCGAAGGCTCGGAGCTATCCAAAAAGATCGACACCTCCTACTACGATCTGCCGACTGATAAAAAGCTGCACCATGCCTTTGCAGAGGCGCTACTGCAAAGCGGGAATTTCGAGGTTTTGGAGCTTACCAAACTTGCTCGAAAAGGTCGCGATAACTACGGCTACATCAAGCTAAGCCACAAGGGCACGGATATCCTGCCTATCGGCAACGGCGCGGGCGGACACGTAGCGGGCTTCGGAATTTACGGCGTGTCGGGACACAAGATGATCTCGCGAATCGATGAGCGCGAGGCAAAATATAGCGCGCTAAACAATCTGTTTCAATACCCGATCGTAAGCTTAAACGAGCTAAAAGAGGCTCTGAGTGCGAGCATTTACGACGAAGCGGTGCAAAAGCTCAAAGAATTTGAGAACTGGGGGCTTTTGGAGCTTAAGGATGAAAAATCGGTCTTAAACTTGGATGGAGTTTTTTGGGGCAACAACATCAATGAAGAGATAGCAAACATCATTAGAAAGGATTTTGTATGAAAAAAATCGTGCTTTACACCTCGCAAACGGGTAACACGAAAAAGGTGGGCGACGCGATCGCCGAGCAACTAGGCTGCGAGAGTCTAAATTTCCGCGACTTTGAAGGCGAGGTCGATGACTACGATTTCATAGCCTTGGGCTTTTACGTCGATAAGGGCGAAGCCGAAGCGAAATTTATGCGCTTTTTACGCAAGATTCACGGCAAGAAGCTTGGCGTTTTTATGACTCTGGGCGCAGAGCCGGACGGCGAGCACTCGCGCAAGTGCCTGGATACCTTTGAAGAGGGGCTTAAAGCAAACGGCAATGAGATCATAAGGGAGTTTGCCTGCCAGGGCGCGATCGATCCGAATCTACTTGAAACGATGCGCAAAATGGCCTCTAGCGGCAACTCGCCCCATCCTATCACTCCCGAGCGACTTGCACGCTGGGCGGAGGCTGCGAAACACCCCGACGAGAAGGATTTGGCGGACGCAAAGGCAGCATTTGCGGGGATAGAATAAAATTTAAAGCAAGCCGTGCAAACCGCTACGCGGCGCGAACAAAATCAAATCATTACTCGTCCCCTCCCGCGATTTACGCGATTTAAAATTTTATCTTTGCTAAATTTGAACGACAAATTTCATTCCTACAAGCAAATTTGCCGCCGCAGAAGCAGGTCTTGCTCTAGAATTTAAACGATAAAATTTCATTTCACGCGCAACGGATCAAACAATGCCGCCGACCTTGCGCCGCTAATGCGCGCTCTGAGCGACGAAAAGCCCGTTTTTGTAAGCGACTGCGAGTGCTGCGAGTGCTGCCGTCATCCAAAACACTGCCCACCATTTTGCGACGGCCTGAGCGCAAAAATCCGCTTCTGCGAGCAAGTGAGCAAGTAGACTGCGAGCTCTGCGGTCGCGATCATCGGCTACCCCTGTCGTCACACGCCGTGGGTGTCGCTGTCAGACGCCGCTCTCCCGCCGCGCGATACCCATCCACCGCTACTAACCGCCCGCGCGACAACCCGTCGCCGCTCATCGCCCTGCCGCTTTGTCGCTGTACCGAATCCAAACCGAACCGCTAAATTTTAAATTCTACAAAAGTCTCATCGCGCGTAAATTTTAATTCGGCAAATGCGCAAAATTTAGGTAAAATTCCACCCAAACGCTTTGACGGTCAAAATTTAAAGGGGCGAAAATGACGAATTTCGAGTACGCTAGTCGCATTAACGAGGCTGCGGGGCTAGATTTAAGCTTAGATTGCGAAGAGATCGATCTGCAGGATAAGCTTTACGGGCTTTTTAGTGCTTTATGCCTGACGGCACGGGCGTAGATGCAGTGTTTGCGCCGCTGCAAAACGGCACCGAGCTGCAAGCACGCATAATGCCGATCTACGCAGTCACGGCGCAGCAGACGCGGGAAGCGTTCGATCAAGGCGTGGCGCCCGGATATTTTTGCCCGCCGCAGGATCCGAAATTTGATGACGAAGCGCTTAAGAGTCTAGCTTTAGCGTACGTTCGAAATTTAAAAATTTTCGCCGAGTTTCTCGGCGATGACGAGCTTTTAGAGATGCTTGAGCAGATAAAATCCGCTCGAGTGCAGAAAGGTTTTGATTTTGCGCATAGTAAAGACGAACTTGCGGACGCCGTCTATGAGGCGATCACGTAGTGGATGATAGATATGCCTAAGCTCGATGCGAAGCTATGGGTGCTCGGCGAGGCGTATTATTCGATCGACTGCGACTACCTGCTCTCGGCATACTTGCAGTATCCAAACTATGCGCAAAGGCCGCAGGAGGACTTTTTGAAGCCCTACTTCGAGCTGTATCTAGCGGGGCGACAGGTCGCGTCTGAGCAGGGCGAGGTCGTGGTTTTCACGCGCTAAATTTACGCAGGCAAGGAAGCGAACGAGCACCCGCAAGCGGCTAAAATTTGAGTCTTTTAAAAAAAAGGAAGTGAGCTACGCCCACGAACGGCTAAAATTTAAGTTCGGCAAGTATGGGCACAAATGCTTATAGCATATCCCAAAAAAACCTGCGTCGTAATCGAGCAATCTAGCAGGTTGTCTACGTCGCGTCAAGTCGCTTAAAATATTTCTGCTTTGCGTAGCCGCCGCTTTCAGCACCTTGCTAGAGTAAAATCTCAACACATCGTTGATGTTTGGATAATTGAATTTCTTCCATCACTCTGCTGCCCTCACTTTGTATGAGGTACTCAAATAATTTACTTGTGCTAACGCTTGTTAGTTAGAATTCATCTAAATTTTAAAGAGGAATTTTGACGCAGAATTTTATGGAATTTCGCTGCCGCAAATCTCACAATCGATAAAATTCTATCGATTTACGCTCTTAAATTTACTCAAATCGCCGCCTGTTTTATAAAATTCTTCAGCGTCGATCATAGTGCCGTCGGGCAGCTTACAAACGGTGTAGTCCACGCCGTTGCCGTCTTTGCGGACGATCAGCTCGCCGCCGTTTTTGATACAAAAATCCCCAGCAGCGCTAGCCTCTGCGCTCACCGAAGTGAAAGCGCCCACCGTAAGCGCTACTGCAAAAAATCTCTTAAAACTCATTTAAATCCTTTCGTTTAATTTTGCCCGTTTTTAGGGTTAAGCTTAAATTTAGACGCTAGATACGCTAAACCTGCGCCTACATAAATAAACCGCCTTCCATCCTCGAACACCGATAATAGCGTTTTAAATGTTAAATCCTACCTAATAAATCCCAGCAGCGCCAAGTCCGCTCGCCGCTGTAAAATCAAAGCCATCAGACTTCATCCAATGCAAAATTTAACATCATAAATTTTGTCTTCAATAAAATTTTAGCGGTGAAATCTAAGCCATACCAAAGCTATTTCTGCCGTAAAATACCGGCTATAAAAGCGAGAGTTATCACAAATACCAGCTCAGCGGCAAAGGCAAGCGCGGATCCTAAACAATCTCGTCTATAAGCGCGAGCTGCGTTCAAATCCTTTAAATTTAACCGCCGCTAGCCGTTTTTGCGCGCAAACTCGCTCATAAAGGAGACTAGTTTTTCAATGTTTTCGTAGTTTATCGCGTTGTAGATCGAGGCGCGGATGCCGCCTAAGACGCGGTGTCCTTTAAGCCCGATCATCCCCTCCGCCTCCGCTTGCGCGACGAAAACCGGCTCAAGCGCGGCGTCTGCGATATTAAAGCTCACATTCATCAGGCTGCGGCTCTCCTTTTGCGCGTGGCCGCGGTAGAAGCCGCCGCTAGCATCGATCGCGCCGTAGAGTAGCGCCGCTTTGCGCTTGTTGCGCTCGTGCATTGCCGCGAGCCCGCCGATTTCGTCCTTGATCCAGCCGAGCATTAAATTTAGCATGTAAATTCCGAAAGTATTCGGGGTGTTGCTCATCGAGTCCGCATCCGCCTGCGTCTTGTAGCGCAGGATCATCGGCGTTTTGGGGTTCGCGCGATCCAGCAGATCCTTGCGGATCGCAACCATCGTAACGCCCGCGGGGCCGCCGTTTTTCTGAATGCCGCCGTAAAACATCCCCACGCTGCTAAGATCCACGGGGCGCGAAAACAGATCGCTCGAGCTATCGACTACGAGCGGGCAGGCGCACTGCGGCAGCTGCGGATACTGCGTGCCGTAGATCGTGTTATTCGAGCAGATGTAGCCGTAATCGGCGTCGTCAGAAAATTTAACCTCGGGGATGCGGTCGAATTTACTATCCTCGCTGCTTGCGACCACGCGGTAGTTTATGCCGAGCACGCCCGCTTCCTTGATCGCCTTGCTCGTCCAGTTGCCCGTGTTGGCGTATTCTGCGACGCCGCCTGCGTATAGGTTCATCGGCACCTGCGCGAACTGAAGGCTCGCACCGCCTTGTAAAAACAAAATCGTAAAATCATCCGAAAAGCCGTAGAGATCGCGTACGCGGTCCATCGCACTATGCAAAACTTCCTCGAAAATTTTTGTGCGGTGCGAGATCTCCATTATCGAAAATCCGCGCCCCGCGTAGTTTAGCAACTCCTCTTGCACCTGCTTTAGCACGCCCAGCGGGATGGTGCTAGGTCCTGCGCTAAAATTTAAAACCCTATCCATTTTACCTCCTTTAGATGATTTTTGCGTTTTTGCTGAGCTGCTGCGAGCAAAGGACGAACTCGTCGCCCGCGGCAAGCTCGCCCAAGCTCACCGTTTTGCCGCCCTTTTGGATTTGAACGAGATCCTTTGTGATCTCAAAAAATTTTGCCTTTTGCGCCAAAAGCTCATCCTTAGCGCTTAGCATGTGCTCTGCGGCGCTTAGCTTGGAGTCCACGAAGCTTTTAAATTTAAGCTCGAAATTTAAAAGCCTGGCAAGCGAGCCTGAAATTTTTGGCTCGACCGATTTTGATTTAAGCTGTAAAGCTGCGAAGCTCAGCACGTTTTGTGCGGATGAAATTTTATCTTTTATCAGCCTATCAAGTGCGTCGCTTACGCCATCTAGGCTCTGAAATATCGCGCAAATATCGGGCAACAGATCGATCATCGCGGCGGTGGGCGTGAGGCTTCGGTGATCGGCTACGAAATCGCTGATGCTAAAATCGATCTCGTGCCCGACCGCCGAGATGACGGGCGTTTTGGCTGCGTAGATCGCGCGCGCCAAGGCCTCGTCGTTGAAGCACCACAGATCCTCGCGCGAGCCGCCGCCGCGAGCGATGACGATCGCATCGTAGCCCTTCTTGTCGGCTACGCGCAATGCGCTTATGATCGAAGTAGACGCGCCCTCGCCTTGCACTAGCGCGTTATACAGATCGATCTTGCAAAGCGCGAAGCGGTCCCGCGCCGTGCGAAGCATATCTGCCTGCGCCGCTGAGCCCGCGCTCGTGATGATCGCGATGCTTTGGGCAAATTTCGGAAGCTGTTTTTTATGCGAGGCATCAAAAAGCCCCTCTTTGCTAAGCCTTTCTTTTAGCGCGGCAAACGCCGCTTCTAGCTCGCCCTCGCCGCTTTTGCGGATATTTGAGGCCTGGATCTGATACGCGCCCGTGGGGGCGTATAGCGAGACCTTGCCGCTTACGATGAGCTTATCGCCCACGGCGGGGATAAAATTTATCCGCGCGGCGTTAAATTTAAACATCGCGCAATCGATCGCCGCGCTCGCGTCTTTGATCGTAAAATACCAGTGCCCGCTCGTGCTTTGGATTTTAAACTTAGATATCTCGCCCTCGACCTCGACGAAGCTAAAACTCGTCTCCAAAAGTGCCTTGGCTTGGGCGTTTAGCTCGCTTACACTAAGCATCGTCGCTCTTCCGTGCGATTTTTTCCGCGATGAAAAGCGTGCTGACGTCGAAGCTGAAGCCCTTTTGCACGCGCAGCTCAAAGCCCGCGTTTTTGAGCTTTTCGCTAAAGCTCGCGGCGTCTAGGAAGCTGCCGATGGAGCTTGGCAGATACTCGTAGGCTTCTTTGTTTTTCGAGATGAAGGCGCCGATTTTGGGCAAAATTTTGCTCACGTAAAAATCTCTGATTTTAAACGCGAGCCCGCCGCTTGCGGCTTTGGTAAATTCCAAAACCACGAGCGAGCCGCCCGGTTTAATGACGCGATTAAACTCCGCAAGCGCTGCGTCCAGCTCCACGACGTTTCTTATGCCGTAGCTGATGCTTAAAATATCCACGCTTGCATCATCTAGCGTCGTAGCGCCCGCGGTTGCTTTGATAAACTCGCAGCCTGGGAATTTTTGCCTCGCTACTTCAAGCATCCCCTCGCTCGGATCGACCCCCACGATCCGCTCGATCTGCACGCCGTGCTGCGCCGCGCCGTCGCGCCACGAGCTTATCATATCACCCGTGCCGCACGCGACGTCGGCGATACTCACGAGCTCTCCCTTAAGCTTTTCAAGCGCCAGCTCGACCGCTTTTTTGCGCCACGAAACGTCCACGCCGAAGCTGATGGCGCGGTTTGCCAGATCGTAGGTAGGCGCGATCTCATCGAACATCTTTATGATTTTTTCCTGTTTTTGCACGGGCTTTCCTTATTCGTATGCTTTGATTTTGCGCAGCGATTTTTTCAGCGCGCGCAAAAGAGCTTCTTTTTCATTTAAAATTTTTTCTTCCAGCTCGGCGCGGCGGTCGTTTAAGCGGGCGTCCAGAGCCAGCAGGTACGCAAACGCGACGCCGCTTTTATCGCTTGCTTTTTGATAGATCGCGATGAAATTTTGCCACACACTGATATCTTGCAGCGCGCCGAAATCCTCGCAGGCGGCCTTGGTGCGCTTAAACAGATCTCTGACGCAGCCTTCATCAAAGCTTCTTGCAAAAATTTCAAGCGCGTATCGCAGCCTCTTTAGCCCTATACGCGCGTCGTGAAATGCCTGCAGCGATGAGCCTTGCTTTAAATTTTTTAGCTCCGCGCGCAAGCTTTTAATCAGCTTGCAAAGGCGGGCGGATGCGAACTTTTTTGAAATTTTTTCATATTCGCTACGCGCGTAGATGCCGTCTGCGCCGTTTAAAAAGCCGCTAATAACGCCGCTTAAATCCGCAAATTCCGCGCTAGAAAGAAATTCTAAAATTTTATTCTCCGAGCGCTTTGTGATAAGATTTAGCTGCTGTAAAAAGCTCGCAGGCGCGTCGTCGGCCTTTAAAAACTCCGCAAAAACGTGGAGGTCTCGCAGCTGATTGGTGCGGCTCATAAATTCTGCGAGTAGTTTTAAAATTTTATCCTTTTTTTCAGCTTCGAAAAGCGGCGCAGATAGCTTCAAAACCGCTCTAAATTTACGAATCTGCACGCGCAGCTCGTGAAGAGCTTCGGGGGCTAGGCTTTTTTGATACTCGCTTTTTGCGCCGCACGCCCTCGTCCACGCTAGCTCAAGCGCCAAACGCGCAAGCTTAACGCTGTCCGCATAGGGCGGCGCGAAAAATTTAACTCGGCTAAATTTTTTAAAAACGTTGCGGGCGTGCGCGAAATCAAGCGAGCGCGGCGGTACGCCGTAGCGCGCCAGATAGCGGCTTTTGTAGCGGTAATCGTCGGTGATCTCGCAAAAATCGGTGCTGCCGAAGGTTTTTACAAAATCAAAATTTGTGCTTGCCGCCTCGCTTTGAAATTTCGCTCGTAAAATCACGAGCGTACTTAACTCTCCGCCGTAAAGCTCTAACCAAAACTCCGCCTCGTCGTTAGCAAAGCCGTAGCGGTTCTTTTGCACGACGCGGGCGATCCTGCTTTTTAAAGCCTCTTTGAAATCATCTTTTGAAATTTTAAAATTTAGAGTTTGTCTGTCGAGATCCTCTTTTCTGTGGTGCAAAGAGCATTCGTCGTTTTGGCGGATGTAGTAAATTTCGGGATAGAACGAAGTATAAAACCAAGCGATCTTTACCTTGCGACATTTCAGCCCCGCACGCTCTAGCGTCCGCAGAATCGAATCGTCGCTCAATAAAAATTTACGCTTAGTTTGCATACCCGCTCCAAAAATAAAGTGGGTAATAATAGCAGAAAATTCTTTAAACTATCTACACTTTTCGCAGTCTTCGACCGTAGCCGTGATATTTAGCTTGCGGATGAAATTGCCCGCTTTGCGCTCGATGTTTTTCAAAACGTCCTTATTAAAGGCATCGTCCATGAAAAGATCCGTGACGTTGCCGCATTTTTCGCATACGACGTGGATGTGCGGCATCTGATAGATGTCGTAGCGGCTCTTTTTATTCGGCGCATTGACCTCGACTACAACGCCTTCGTCGAGCAGGGTGTTTAAATTTTTATAAACCGTCGCTAGCGAAATAGATGGATAGTCCTCTTTGATCCCCTCGTATAGGTCCTCTATGCTTGGATGCTCGTGGCGATCAAGTACCTTTAGGATACATAATCTTTGCGGAGTTGCTTTCAAACCGCAGGTTTTGAGTAGTTCTACGTGGCTCATTTTTGTCCTTCAAAAATTTTAAAGTGATATTATCAAATTTTACTTTAAACAAAGTTGATATTAACTAATACTTTTTATCACTTAATATTCGCTCGGTTAGAGTTTGGATATCCAAGCCCAAGCTGCGCTCCACGTCGGCGGTCTTGCCGTGCGGTAAAAAGATATCAGCAAACTCGAAGCTTACGATCTTTACGTCCGAAATTTCATTTTCCTGCAAAAATGCGCTTAAAATTTCACCGACGCCGCCTTTTTTGGCGTTGTCGCTAAAGACGTACCAAATTTTATCCTTGCGGGCTAAATTTCGCAAAAACTCGCCGTCCAAAGGTTTTGCAAATACTAGATCCACTACGTCCGCCTCCATCTGCCCCTCCAGCGCCTCAGCCGTTTTATACGCCCTACCTGCGCCGTTTCCGTAGCCGATGAACGCTACTCGCGCGCTATCGCTGCGCTTTAAAAACACCGATTTTGCAAGCTCTACTGCAGACGCGCCGGTCTCGTCGCAGTCCAAGATAAAGCTTCCGCGCGGATAGCGGATCGCCAAAACCCCCTTATGCGCGTAGGAGTACTCGATGATCCGTTTAAAGCTCGTCTCGTCACGCGGCGCGCACATACTGACGTTTGGGATCGCGTTTAAGAAGCTCACGTCAAAGACTCCCTCGTGCGTCTCGCCGTCCTCGCCCACGATGCCCGCGCGATCCATCGCAAGGACTAAGCTTAAGTTCATAATCGCCGCGTCGTGGACGATCTGATCGAATGCGCGCTGCATGAAGGTCGAATATATCGTAACGTACGGCTTAAAACCTTCGCGCGCCATCGCAGCCATCGAGCTTAGCGCGTGAGGCTCAGCGATCGCGACGTCCCAGAAGCGGTGGGGAAATTTCTCGATCAGCTTATCCATACCCGTGCCGCTTGGCATCGCGGCGGTTACGCCCACGACGTTTTCATGTTTGGCGGCTAAGCTTAAAAGCGCTTCGGCGTAAATTTGCGTGGCGCTTTTGGTGGCGGATTTTTTTTTAAATTCTCCGCTTTGAATGTCGAAAGGTCCTACGCCGTGCCAGCTCTCCAAATATCCTTCAGCCTTGTCATATCCCTTGCCTTTGATCGTTTGAGCGTGCACGACGACGGGTTTGCGCGCGCTTTTTGCCGTCTTTAGCGCAGATATTAGATCCTCTAGATTATGCCCGTCCACGGGACCGATATAATCAAGCCCCAGCTCCTCAAAATACATCCCAGGGATGATGAGCTTTAAGGAATTTTCAAAGCGCTTTGCCATATATGTCGCGCTTTGCGGAGCGTGAGAGAGCAGCTCTCTTACGTGGGATTTAAATTTTTGATATGTCTCGCCCGCCATCGCTTGGCTTAGGTATTTGCTAAAGGCGCCGATAGGCTTGCTGATGCTCATTTTATTATCGTTTAGGATGATGATGCAGGGCAGGCGCAGATCGCCTAGCTCATTCATCGCCTCATAAGTCATGCCGCCGCTCATCGAGCCGTCGCCGATGAGCACGACCGGCACGCGATCTTCGCGCTTTAGGCTTATCGCTTTTGCCGCACCCACGGCTAAAGAGATTGACGTCGAGGCGTGTCCTGCGACGAAGTAATCAAATTTGCTCTCGCTAGGCTTAGTGTAGCCGCTGATACCGCCAAACTGCCTAAGCGAGCCGAACTCCTCCCAGCGATCCGTCAAAAGCTTGTGCGCGTAGCTTTGGTGGCTTACGTCGAAGATAAACGGATCGTTCGCGGCGTCGAATACGTAGTGCATCGCCACGATGAGCTCGACTGCGCCCATGTTTGAGCTTAAATGGCCGCCGTTTTTGCTCACGACTTCGATGATACGCGCTCTGATCTGCGCACAGAGCTCTCGTAGCTCCTCTAGGCTTTTATTTTTAATATCCACTCAAAATCTCTCCCAAAGCGCCCAAGACGCGATCGTTTTGCTCAGGCGTACCGATCGTGATGCGCACGGCGTTTAGCCCGTAGCTTTTTAAATTTCTAATGATGATGCCGCGGCGCAGAAGCCTATCGCAAAGCTCGCTACTATCTAGCGGCGTGCTAAGTTTGAACGTGATGAAATTTGCGTAGCTAGGGATAAATTCTAAATTTCGCTCGCGCGCAAAATCTTCAAAGCGGCTCATCTGCGCGGCGTTGTTTTGCAGGCTCTTTTGCACGAAAGCCTCGTCTTTTAGCGCCGCAATCGCCGCTGCGAGGCTAAGCGTCGTGATGTTAAAGGGCGGTCGCAGCTTATAAAGCGCGTTTATGATTACGCGCGGCGCGATGCCGTAGCCTACGCGCATACCGCCCAGGCCGTAAACCTTTGAGAAGGTGCCTAGATAGAGCACGTTTTTAAAATTTTGAATTAAAAATTTCGGATCGAGCTTTTTGCGCTCATCTTTAAACGCCGCAAATTCGTTGTACGCGGCATCGATCACCAAAAGCGTATCCTCATCCACGCTACCGGCGAACTCATACACCGCCTCCGCATCCAAGCACTCGCCAAGCGGGTTGTTCGGCACGCACAAAAAGATGACCGAAATTTCATCCCTGTGCGCGTTATAAATTTTTAAAAGTTCGGCTAGGTCGTGCTTCTGCGCGTTCGTTTTGTAAACTTTAGCCTCGCAGTGGCTTGCGTAGATGCCGTACATCGCAAAGGTAACGCCCGCTTGCAGTATGGCGTGGCGCGAATTGAGCTTGGCGTGCAGCGCAAACTCGATGATCTGATCGCTGCCTGCTCCGATGATGATATTTTGCGGCTCTACGCCGAATTTCGAGGCGAGCGCGCCCTTTAGCTCATACATCGAATCGTCCGGGTAGAGATGCGCGCAGGCGGCGTTTTGCGCGATCGCCTCCTGCACCGCCTCGCTCGTGCCGAAGGGATTTTCGTTGCTGGCAAGCTTTAGCACGTCCTGCTTGCGGATACCAAACTCCCGCACCACAAGCTCGATCGGCTTGCCCGCTTCGTAATTGCTTAGATTTTCTACAAATTCGTTAAATTTCATCACTCCCCTCCGTTTATATAGCTTCCCAGCCAGGTGATTTCGTGGCCGTTTTTCTGTGCGTTTTGCAGCACGCGCGCCACGCGTTCGTCATCCACATGCCCCTCAAAATCGATATAAAAGATGCTTTTAAAATCCCTAAGCTTGACCGGGCGGCTTTCTAATTTGGTTAAATTTATACCCTCGTTGCGAAACATCTGCAAAAAGTCCACGAGTCCGCCCGGACGGTCGTCTGTTTTGGCTAGGATGCTCGTTTTGTTGCGGTCGCTCTTTTGGTTTTTAAAGTCGCTCAGCACGAAAAAGCGCGTGCGATTGGCGGAGTTGTCCTCGATCTTTTGAAACATCATCGGCACGCCGTAAAGATCGGCGGCGATCTTGGAGCAGATCGCGGCGGAGTGCGGCGTGGCAGCCGCCATCTGCGCCGCAAGCGCAGTTGATTTGGTCGCGGTAAATTTAACGCCGCTAAGGCCGTGATCGTCTAAAAATTTAAGGCACTGATTGTATCCTTGCGGATGCGAGAATATCTGCTCTACCGTGCTTACGTCGTCGCAGTGGCTCGCAAAGCAGTGGTGGATATCCATATAAATTTCGGCAACGATCTTGACGCCTTCGTATTTTCGCAAGCAATCAAGCGTCGCGCCCACTGCGCCTTCGGTATTGTTTTCGATCGGCACGACGCCGTATTTGGCCTCGCCGCTATCAAGCTCCTTAAAGACCGCCTCGATGTTTGAGAGCGGCAGATAGGAGCTTACTGCGCCGAAGCGGCTCTTGGCGGCTTGGTGCGAATAGGTGCCGAAAGGCCCTAAAAACGCGACGATCTGCGGCTTTTCTAAATTTCGCGAGACCGAGAAAATTTCAAAAAATATCGCCTCGATCGCATCTTTGCTTAGATTTCGCGCCTTTCCGCCGTCCAGCCTGCTGATGATCGAGCGCTCGCGCTCCGGGCGGTAGATCGCGCTGCCCGCGGTCTGCTTCAGCTCGCCGATCTTTTTGACAAACCCCATGCGCTCGTCGATAAGGCGCAAAATTTCATCATCCAGCCTATCGATACAAACGCGCAGATCATCGATGTTTTGCATCATAGCCCTCCTTTCGCTCGCCCCTAAATTTCGGTTTTAAAAATTTCACGCCGCCGCTCTTGCCGCAGGCTTTGAAATTCTTATCGCGCGAATTTAAAATTTCATCGCTTAAGATAGCTGCACCGCAACTTCCGCGCGCTAAGAAGGCGCGATAAAATTCGTCGCGACGAGATCTTAAATTTAAAGAGACGCAGTTAAAATTTAAAGCGGGGCTTCGTTCTGGCGTTAAATTTAGAGGCGCATTTTGTTCGGATTTGAAATTTGAAGCGCGGGTGTATTTGGGCTCCGAGTTTAAATCAGCAGTGCGTTTAAAATTTAGGGCTGCTTTCGTTGCGGCATTAAAATTTAAAGCCGCTGCGCGCTCGGGTTTGAAATTTAAGATCGCGCCCCGTTTTGGACGGCTCGCCGCGCGGCTCATACGAAATCCTTTTCGAGCGCGATTAGATCATCAAAGCTCTCGCGCTTTCTAATCAGGCGGTCCTGTCCGTCGTAAACCGCGACCTCGGCGGCGCGACAGCGGGTGTTGTAGTTGCTCGACATCGAAAAGCCGTAGGCGCCGGCGCTTTTGATTGCGAGCAGATCGCCGCTTTGCAGGCTAGGCAAGCTCACCCCTTTGGCTAGAAAATCGCCGCTTTCGCAGATCGGGCCCACGACGTCGCAGAGGCTTAAGCTCTCTGCAGAGCTTTGCGGCGCAGAATTATCCACGGCGGAGCTTAGATTAGAGGAATTCTGTGGCGCGAAATTTCCTTGCAAGCTTTGTGAAACGCCGTTTTGCGACGTAGAATTTTGCGGTGCGAAATCCTCTGAAATGGACTTAGCCTCGATGCCGAAAGCTTTGCTATGCGTGGAATTCTGCGCCGTGAAATTCTCGGCTAAATCTTGCGTAATGCCGCTTTGCCGAGAGGGATTTCGTGCCGTAGAATTCTCGGTATCGTTTTGGCTCGCGCAGCTTTCGCAGGCGAAATTCTGCTCGCTTACAAGCTCGATTTTATGGTGCGCGCCGTAGAGGCTCGGGCGTATGAGATCGTTCATCGCGCCGTCGATGATAACGAAGCGCTTGCCGCAGTTTTGTTTTTCGTAAAGCACGTGAGTAAGGAGGACGCCCGAAGCTCCCGTGATGAAGCGCCCCGGCTCGCACACAATCGTGATATCTAGACCGCTTAGGCTCTTTAAAATTCCTTGCGCATAGTCGTAGAGCACGATCTGCTTTTCATCCTCGTAGCGGATGCCGATGCCGCCGCCCACGTCGAAAAATTTTATATCGACCTCAAGGGCTCGCAGCTCGCGCAACAGATCGCTTACGATCTTTGCGGCGTCGCAGATCGGAGAAATGTCTGTAAGCTGGCTGCCGATGTGAAAGTGGATACCGACGGGATTTAAAAATTTGCTCTTTTTGGCGTAGATATACATCTTGCGCGCGGTCTCGATGCTGACGCCGAATTTATTCTCATTTAGCCCCGTGGAGATGTAGGGGTGGGTCTTAGCATCGACGTTTGGATTTACGCGGATGCTGATGCGAGCGGGCTTATTTAGCTTTTGCGCGATTTGCTCGAGGCGCAGCATCTCGGCTTCGCTTTCTAAATTTATCAGCAAGATGTCTGACTTTAGCGCAAACTCGAGCTCGCTGTCTTGCTTGCCGACGCCAGAGAATATGATCTTATAGCTCTTTGCGCCGATATACAGAGCGCGGCGCAGCTCGCCGATGCTGACGCAGTCAAAGCCGCTGCCCAGATTCGATAGAAATTTTAAAATGCTTAAATTCGAGCTTGCTTTAATCGCGAAGCAAACGAGCGACTTGCGTGCTACGAAGGCCTCTTTGAGCGCTATGAAATTCTTTTGTATCTCGTTAAAATCGTAAACGTATAAAGGAGTGCCGTATTTGCGGGCTAAGCTTGAATAATCCATAGAATTTCCACCGATAAATTTTGCGCCATTCTAACAAATCAAGGCTTAACGATGCTTAAAAACTAAAAATGCCGCGAAGCCTAATAGCGCTGTTATGGGCACGATAATGCCAAGTTCTGGGATGATGACGCCGTTGAGAGAAAACCTAATTAACACGAAAAGCACGCCCCAAGCGCATAGCGTAGCGATAAAAAATCCAAAGCTTAGTAGCGCAAGATTAAAAAATCGTCCCGTAACGGGCAAGTAATAATACAGCACCAATACTGCCAAAGGCGCAAACAATGGAAAAAATATCATATTATAAAGACTTGCTTTTATAGTAGAGATATTTACGCCTTGATGCGAAAAGGTGCGGATCGAACGCAAAGCATCCCTGATCGAATATACATTACTCGTATCATAAACGCTTGCAATTGAGCTTGGATCAAAGCCCTTAAGCGCCCCGCCCTGTACGCTAAACTCACTTCTTAATCCACTTCCTCCAAGCTTAAGCTGCGCTGGTAAAGTGGTGGTATTTACGTCGCGCAGATGCCAAATTTTACCTGCGTATTCGCCAGAGCTTGCGTGCGAGCGTGAAGCAACGGAGTTATCACCCACATCAAAGATCGTTATATCATTTGCGTTTTTGCCGTTTAGAGCTTTGATGTAGATATATTTACCCTCAAATTTCAAAAACATATCTCCCCCCGTAGGCGATAAATCGGTTAAATTCTTTTGAAATTTTAGCGAGTATGCAAACGGGGTGGAATTTAAAGCTATAAAGCCCGTAGTAATCGCAAGTGCGATCAAAAATGGAGGGATTATCAGAGAGTTTTTGCTAACTCCAAGCGCATAAAAGCTCACCAGCTCGTTGCTACGGATCATATTAAAGCCCATCAAAATAAGCGCAAAAATAAGACTTAGCGGTAGCGTGTAGCTAAGCGCGACTGCCGCGGTTAGAGCGATATACAAAAGAGCGGTATTCGCGCTTGAAGGAAAATCTTTGAGATTGGTAAGCACATCGATGCCTACGTAAAAGCACTCAAGGGCTATTAGAAGGATAAAAAAATACTTCAGATAGGAAAGAGCCGCGTATTTTACGTATAACTTCACACCCTAGCCTTTTTAATCGTAAATTTTTGCGCGATCTGCTCTATATCCGAGCAAATGAGCTCCTCTACCGCGCGCGCGACATAGGGTAAAATTTCGCTCAGCTTCTCACGCTCGCTTTCGTTAAAATTTCCGAGCACGAAATTTGCCGCGTCCTGCCCTTGCTGTTTTTTGCCCACGCCAATACGCACGCGCTCGTAATCCGCACCGATTAGCGCATCGATCGATTTGATGCCGTTGTGCCCGCCGCTACTGCCGCCTTTTTTAAATTTAACGGCGCCTAGATCCAAATCTATATCGTCGTGCACCACAATGATGCGCTCAGGCTTATAAAAATCATTCACCGCCTTTACGGAGTTGCCGCTTAAGTTCATAAAAGTTTGGGGTTTTAAAAGAAGCAGCGAGCCCTTTTTAAAAAGCTCGCCTTGGAATTTAGACGCGCCAAGCTCGCTAAAGCCGCCCGTCTTTAAAATTTCGTCGATTAGCATAAAACCGACATTGTGTCTGGTATCTGCGTATTTCTGAGCAGGATTCCCAAGTCCTGCGATCAGTATCATAGGCGCCCCTATTTAGCCGAAGTAACTCCGACTACCGCTACTGAGCCGTCTAGGATGATGCTGACGCCCTCTTTTACCGGAATGTCTCGGATCAAAAGCGAATCGCCTACGTCAAGATCGCTCACATCGAGCGTAAAATCGTTTGGTAGATCTTTGCCTGCGCATTTTACGGCGATACGGCGCTTGGATTGCACCAAAATACCTTTGTTTTTTAGCCCTTTAGCGACGCCAGTTACCTTAACCGGCACTAAATATTTGCTTACGACGTCATCCTGAACTACTCGCAAATCTACGTGAGTTAGGGTATTTGTGACGGGGTGCTTTTGGTATTCTTGCACTATAACGCGATATGTCTTACCGCCCACGCTAACCTCGAAAGGAAGATCTTCTTTTGCGCGCATAGCTTTGATAAAGTCGTTTACTTTAAACGCTGCGTTAATATTTTCAAATCCTTTCGCATAAATATTAGCGATTAGATAACCATCTCGTTTTAGGGATTTTGAAGCCCTTTTACCGATACTATCTCTAACGATACCTTCTAACATTAGGTTTCCTTTGTGAAAAAATGAAGCGTGATAATAGCTAAATGTTGCTTTAAATCTATTTAAGCGCCGCGATGAAATTTAGAAGTAAAATCGCACGGAATTTAGCCGATTAAATTTACGCTAAATCCCACAAAGCACGGCATATTTGTACGCAATAGGATAGATGAATTAAATTTCGCCTGCGCGGCGGCAGGCAGAATTCTTTAAAATCTTAAATTGCAAAAATTTAGAATTTTAAAATTTACGACTTAGCGGATCTCTTTTAGCTGTACGACTTCGCCTGCGAGCATCTCCTCGGCGCTCTCTCCGGATTCTGCTGCCAAATCCCTTTTTTTGGCAAGGTCCACGTTTTTGATCTGCAGATCGAGGTCGTTTCGTTTAGAGGCCTTATCCAGCGCCTCCTCGCGGGTAATGATGCCATCTCTGTAAAGATCAAGCAGGTGCTGATCGAAGGTCTGCATGCCGTAGGTGTTGCGACCATCGGCGATCGCGTCAGGAATTTCGTCGTCGCGCGCATCAAGTATCATATCCTTAATACGGGTGTTTTTGCGTAGAATTTCAACGACGGCTACGCGCTTGCCCTCGACAGTACGGGCAAGGCGCTGAGAGATGACCGCCTCTAGGACGGATGCTAGCGTCATTCGGATACGCTCCTGCTCGGCTTGCTCGAACATCGCAATGATTCGGTTTACCGTCTCTTTTGCGTCAATAGTGTGCACCGTCGAAAACACTAAGTGGCCCGTTTCTGCGGCGTGAAGCGCGGTCTCGATCGTTTCCAAATCGCGCATCTCGCCCACAAATATGACGTCTGGATCCTCTCGCAGCGCGGCGCGAAGCGAATCGGCGAAGTTGTTGCAGTCCTCACCGATAGCGCGCTGATTGATGATGCATTTATCGTCTTTAAATACGAACTCCACGGGGTCCTCGATCGTAACGACGTGGCTGGTTCTTTGTCTATTTATGCGATTGATCATGCTTGCGATCGTTGTCGTCTTTCCGCTTCCCGTAGGTCCCGTAAGTAGCACGACGCCGCGCATAGCCGTGTCACAAATATCTTTGATCGAAGGCGGCAGACCTAGATCGTCGATCTCTGGAATTTTAACCGGGATCGTTCGGAAAACCGCGCTGATACCGTCGATCTGAAAGAAAATATTAACGCGGAAGCGATAATCTTCGTTTAGCTTGTAGGTAAAATCCACGCTCTTTTTCTCGATAAGCTCAGGAAAGCGCGTGATGAGAAGCTCCTTAGCTAGCGTCATCGCGTCTTCTTTCAAAAATGGCGTTTTGCTAAATTTTACCAGCTCGCCGTGGATGCGCCCTCTGATAACCGCGCCCGATTTTATGTGAAGGTCGCTACCGCCGTTTTGGATTAGAAATTCCAAATATTTATTTAGCCTATCTCGCTGCTTAAAATCCAGCGTAGAAGCGTCAACTTGATACTGCGAATAATCTATAGAACCCGCCATCATTTCTCCTTTTTAAGTGTTTTTATTATCTCTTTAAATGCCTCTTCAAAAGCCGCTAGTCCGTCATCCAGCAGCTTTTTATATGCCTTTTTCATATCAATCTTCGCATCCGCTACGCGAGCGAAAAATTCCTCTATTTGCGCGTCGCTAGGCGGCATTTTGGGCTTTTGATCGCCGCTTATAAAGGCCTCTATCGTCTCAAGCGGCGCGGTGTTTACGCAGCCCGGATACATTAGCTCGCTTACGTAGTAATCCTTCGGCAGATCGTCTCCTTTTACGCCCGTACTCGCAAACAGCGGTTTTACGTAGTTTAAATTTTCTTTAGCGATGATATTGTAGCATTTTGAAGCGTTCATCGTGCCGATTTTGCCGGTAGAAAGGCCCGCCGCGGCCATTTTTTCATCCAGTAACCTATCGAAGCGGCTAACGAAGATGCTAATTACGGTTTTTGGTAAATTTGCCTTAGGGAAGTAGCGGCGAAAGCCCGCGATCCCCTCTTTTATCGCCTCGATACATTTTACGGTCTGCTCGGGCGAAAAAACCAAGGTCGCGTTTACGCTGATCCCCTTTTTTAGCAGATCGCGCATCGCTTCGTAGCCCGCCTTGGTCGCGGGGATTTTTATCATTACGTTTGGCATGCCGATCGTGCTATATAGGTGCTTGCCCTCGCGATACATCGCCTCGGCGTCGTCTGCAAAGCACGGATCAACCTCGATGCTCACAAAGCCGTCATCGCCGTTGATAAAATTTTTAAGCAGGCTCTCCGCCGCACTTCTGATGTCTGCGGTGGCTAAAATTTCATACAGCTTTTTAGGCTCTTTTTTTCTAAATTCCTCTTTAGCCGCATCGTATGCGGGGGAGCTTAGGATCGCGTTTTTAAAGATCGCAGGATTGGAGGTAGCGCCGTTAATTATTCCTTTTTTGATCAGCTCGTCGAAATCTTTATCGATAAAATCGCGCTCCAAAAAGTCGCACCAAAGGCTGAAATTTAGGGCTTTATCATACATATTTCATAATCTCCTTCAAATCCTTTTTTTCAATGCAGACGCTCGCCTCGCTTTTTAAAATTTCATTCGCGCAAAAGGCGATTTTAAGTCCCGCCTCGCGAAACATCGAAACATCGTTCGCGCCGTCTCCCACGCACATCACTTCGCTTGCGCTTAAACCCATCAGCGATTTAAGCTGCGCAAGCAGCGCCCCTTTTGAGTAGCCAAACATCATCTCGCCGCCGAAAAGCCCGGTTAAAATTCCGTTTTTTTCATGCAGATAGTTCGCAAAACTCGCGTCAAAACCCAGTTTTTTCTGCGCGGCGTCCGTGGCTAGATGAAATCCGCCGCTAAAGACGATCACTTTTATGCCTTTATTTTTCAGATACGCGATGATCTCGCTAGCGCCGCAAACGAAAGGCAGGCTTTCCGCGATAGCTTTAGCATCGCTAAGCTTCATCCCCTTTATCAGCGCCACTCGCTCGCTAAGGCTCTCAAAAAAATCAAGCTCGCCCGCCATCGCGCGCTTCGTAATTTCACTAACTTGTCGCTGCGTGCCCATTTTAGCGGCGAAAAAACCTATCGTCTCGCCGTCCATCAGCGTAGAATCAAAGTCGAAAACACAAAGCTTTATCATAAATATCCTCGCAAAAATTTAGGAATTATAGCTAATTTAAGTTTAAGTTTTTTGGAATTAGCATAAATTTTTCGCTTTTTGCGACCTTGTAAATTTTACTCCTGACCCCGAACGAGCATAAATTTATATATTTTTTTTCGCCGAAATATAAAATTTCATCTTGATGATAGTGCCCCTCGATGATTAAATTTGCCGCGTAAAAATCGATCTTCGGCGCGATTATATCCTTAAAATTTGGCATTTTTTTGTATAGGTTTTTCCCCTCTTGCGATTTTAAGATTACTTTTGAAATTTTAAATTTTAAAGCGCGATCGAGCAGATCCATAAATTTCAGAAAAGCTCTATTTCGTAGCGAAAGCAGCGCAAACTGCGTCAGGCGCGGCAAAAACAGATCGCCGTGCGCGATCTGCACCGCCTCGCCGCTCTCGCAGATAAATTTCACGGGCTGCGCGGCGTTTGGATAAACTTTTGCGCGGGGGAAAATTTCGCGCAGATTAAAATCGTGGTTGCCCTCGAAGTAAAAAATTTCGCATTTTCGCGACAGCTCGTTTATTAGCGCGATCTCCTCTTCGTAGAAGCGCTGCGCGTAGGTTGTGTTTGCCAAAAAATCAAACATATCGCCCATCATAAAAATTTGAGGCGGCAGGCTTTGCGCAGAACACAGCGCGTGCAAGAATTTCAAAAATTGCGGTCTGCTCGCGCCCGCGTGCGCATCGCCGATAAATATCGCGCCGGGTTTTATCGTCTGAATTTGATCATTTTGCATTTAGGCTCCGGCGCGTGACGGCTTTTGCAAAAAAGTTCATCGCTTAAATTCCGTGCGCGATGCGCGGCAGCGCCGTAGCTTCGGCGAATCCGCACATTAAATTTGCGTTTGCGACCGCCTGCGACGATGCTCCGCGCAAAAGATTATCGATCGCCGAGTTGATCCAAATTTTATCGCCCGCAGTTTTTACAAAAATATCGCAAAAGTGCGTCCCTGCGACGTTTTTTATACTCACGGGCTCATTTCTTACGCGCACGAAAGGCTCGTTTTCGTAAAACTCCCGCAGCACCGCCTCTGCGTCCACGCTCTTTTGCAGCACGCCGAACGCACTAACCAGCATTCCGCGCGTAATCGGCAGCAAATTCGGCACGAAAAGCGTGCTAAATTCTCCGCCTCTTAAAATTTGCAGCTGCTCCTTGATCTCGTCTGCGTGGCGATGCGAAATCGGTGAGTAGGCGCCCGCGTTTTCGTTCACGCTTACGAAATGGCTGCTCGTTTTAAGGACCTTGCCCGCGCCGCTTACTCCGCTTTTTGCGTCGATAAATACGCCGGTATCCGGATCGAGCAATCGCACGAACGGCGCGAGCGCCAAAATAGAGCAGGTGGGATAGCAGCCAGGATTTGCCGTAAGGCGCGCGACGCGGATCTTTTCGCGATTTAGCTCGGGCAGTCCGTAAACGGCGTGGGCTAAATTACGAGGGTCCAAATGCGCGGTGTAATTTTTCTCGTAAAGCTCGCGGCTTAGGCGGTAATCGGCGGATAGATCGACTACCTTGACGCTTTTAAATTTTAAAATTTCACGGGCAAATTCCATTGCTTTTTCATGCGGTAGCGCCAAGAAAATAAGATCACATCTTTGCGCCGCAACGCGAGCATCCGCGGCTTCTACGCGCATCTCAAACACGCCGCGCAGCTGCGGGAAAATCTCACTTATCTCACCATCTGTCGAAGCGCCCAAATACGAAATTTCAAAGCCCGGGTGAGAAAGTAGAGCCTTAATCAGCTCAAGCCCCGTATAACCGCTAACGCCGATGATGCCTACTTTTTTCACGCTAATTCTCAAATTTGATCGGCTTGTATTCGACGCTTAAAATTTCCACATCGCGCGTGCCTGATGGCAGCTGAAGCACCACCTCATCGCCCTCGGCTTTGCCTAAAAGCTGGCGCGCAAGCGGCGTGTTTATATTGATAAGTTTGCGCGAGATGTCCGCCTCGCTAAGCCCTACGATCGTGTAAACCTCCTCCCGCTCGGTCTCGACGTCCATAAAGGTAACGGTGGAGCCGAATTTTACGCGATCGTGCTCGTAGGTAGAGGGGTCGATAATTTTACTGCGAGAGACGATGTCGCTAAGCTCGGCGATACGCGAGAGCAAAAACGCTTGCTCTTCGCGCGCCGCGTGGTACTCGGCGTTTTCTTTCAGATCGCCATGTCCGCGCGCGATGTCGATCTGCTGCACTATGTGAGGCAGCTTCACGCTCTGAAGCTCCTTGAGCTCGGAGGTGATCTTTTCATATCCGTAAAGCGTCATTGGTTCTGTCGTCATAATCTTCCTTTCTTTTTATCAAATTATATAAGCTTTAGCCTTAAAATTTTAGCTCGCAGGCTGCGTTAAAATTTTTGCCACGTTTTCGCTGGAGCCGAATTTCAGATAATCTCGCAGCTTTTCGCTCGCAAGTTTAAATTTCGCGGCGTCGCAGCGCTCGTATGCGGCGAGTAGGTTTTGCGCGCTTACTTCGGATTGCAAAAGCTCCTCATGTAGCGGCTCCTCGCCCAAAAAATCAAAAATAATATTCGCAAGCCCCACGTGCTTTAGCTTTACGAGCTTTCGCGCGAGCCAAACGTCAAACGCGCGCGCTTTGTAGCACAGCACGAACGGAGTGCCGATGAGCGCCGCCTCAAGCGTCGCCGTACCCGAGCAGATGAAGGCAAAATCGCAATCCTTAAGCGTGGCGGGAGTATCGTTTACGATGCTAAAGCCGTCCAGAGGCCCGTAAATTTCATCTCTTTGATCCATCAGATGCGGCGGGATTATCAAGACTCGCTCGCTATTTTCAAATTTAGGCGCAAGGGCTCTAAAAATCGGCATCAGTCTTGAAATTTCAGCTCTGCGCGAGCCGGGCATAAAAGCGATCTTGCCCTGTTTTTCGTAGCTTGTTTTTTGGAATTTTATCTCATCAAGCAGCGGATGCCCCACGAAAGAGTACTTTGCGGTTTTAGCGCTTTGCTCGCTCGGACGCGCGGCATACTCTTTCGGCGCAACATTTTTATCTTTTGCTTCTTGTAGCGAGGCGTCTTTGCTTTCCGCTTCTTGCGGCACGGCGCCTTTATCTCCCTTGCAATCCGCGCCGAAAAATTTTGCCTCAAAAGGCCAGATGGAGAGTAGATTGTCGCAAAACGCCTTCAGCTTCTCCGCTCTGTGCTGCTTCCATGCCCAAACCTGCGGCAGGATATAATATGAAATTTCCGCGCGCGCGCCGCTTTCTT
>NZ_CALIBB010000095.1 GCF_938045595.1 uncultured Campylobacter sp. | reverse complement strand
GTAGCAGGAGGTAAGGCAAACGGGCTATATCGCCGTAAGCTACAAGAGAGAGGTGGGCAAAAAGAGAAATTTCGCTTATGCAGGCGGTCTTAAATCTCAGTCCGTCTTTTTTGCTCCGTATTTAAATTTTTACTCGGTCGCTAGATACTCCTAAATTTAAATTCTCTAGAGCCGAATGTGGCGTCTTAGAATTTTAGCAAAGGTTTATCCTGTAATACTGCGCCGTGAAATTTCAGCGAAGGCTTATTTTGCCGCATACCTCAAAATTCTTAAATTACCCGCGCCGGCCCACTTAAGCTATAAAGCGCTTGCCTTATCACTTCGCCTAAGGGCAAAATGCCGCGCCTTGTCTTATTAATTCGCCGTGGAATTTCGCGGTAAAACTAAATTTTAAAATTTGGCCCATTTAAATTTAAAAGCGCACGACTATCACAAAAATCATCCGATATTATTGGCGACGCCGGCCTAATTTTAAAATTACACCATCGCCCCTATATACGGCTATGGCCGTTAAATTTTAAGCAACAATAGGCGATAAAATTTTAAGAATTCGCCGCCCAGCATTTCTTTACGCCGCCAAGCCCACAAAACCGCCTAAACCTTCTTAAACTTTACGATAAATTTGCTTCCGCGTCCTACTTTGCTACGTATTGAAATCTGCGCGCCATGGATCTTTGCGATTTGTGAGGCGATGGCTAGTCCGAGCCCTGCGCCGCTATTTTGCTCGCGATTTCTGGAGCGCTCGATTTGATAGAGCTTGTCCCAAATTTTAGTTTGTAAAGCAGGCTCGATGCCCTCTCCATCGTCGCTTATTCTAAGTTCGCACGCGTCTGCACTGACGCAAAGCTCTAAAACGACGTAGCTGCGCGTAAATTTTAAAGCATTGCTTAAAAGATTGTTAATCAGCCTGGTCAAAAGCAGCTCATCGCCGTTTACGCGCGCGCCCTCGGCTATCTGTGAGCTAAAACTTAGCCCTTTTTGTGCGCACAAAAGTTGAAAGTCTTGCGCGCACTCGTTTGCGATTCTGCTTAAGCTTACGGGTGCCAAACGCGCGCCGCGCTGCAAGCGGGCAAGCTCTAAAATTTGCTCTATTAGCGCCGAAATTTTACGCGCTTGATTGTTGATGACCGCGAAACTCTCCTTCGCCTCGCTCGCATCCTGCTCGTAGGCTAGGGCGTAGTCGCTTTGAGCCAGTATGACGGCAGTGGGCGTGCGCAGCTCATGCGAAAGATCGGCGCTTAGCTGCCGCTCGCGCTCAAACGCGCTTTGCAGCGATGCTAGCATTTCATTAAACGTAGCCGCGAGCGCGCTTAGCTCATCCTTGCCTCGCGGTAGTTCTATTCGTCGCGTAAAATCGCCGCTAGCTCCGATCTCGCTAGCTGTACGTGACATAGTGCGCACGGGCTTAAACGCTCTTTTTATGATCGCGTAGCCGCCGTAGATGACGAGCACTACAAATAGCGGCGATAGGATAAGAGCGATTAGCATCACGCGCTTCATCGCAAGCTCAAACTCGCTAACTGCAATGACGCCGCGTATCCATGCGCTGCGTCCTTTAATCTGCGCGTCATAATAGAAAAACTCATCGTCGTCAAGCTCCGCCTCGCGCGCGCCTTGAGGAGAGAGCGGCATCGCAGGCTCGAAGCCTTTAGGCACAAACCCTGCGATCACGCCGCCTTGTCCGTCATGCTCGTAGAAAAACGCACCGTCATCAAAGCTTTTAAATTTTCCCTCGCGCGCGGCTTTTTGCACTAAGCGGGCAAGCTTTTTTTGGCTGACGGAGCTTCCTGATACTTCGTCTAAAATATAGCCGCAAATGCCTATAATAGCGCCTGCAAGCGCCAAAATAAATACGCTGTAATAAAGCGTCACGCGTAGGCTGATAGGTAGCGCGCGTGAGATAAAATTCTCCTTAGCGGTTGTAAATACTCTAGATAAGACTTGAGTAAAATTTCTTATCGAGATTTTAGACGCGAAATTTTGTTCTTGACTTTGCGCGAGGACGCTATTAGAATTTTGCGCTAGATCAGGCGTTGCGCTTGTAGCAGAAAAATTTGGCGCGGAATTTGATGCCGGATTTTGCGTGGAATTCCGTTTAAAATTTGACGCCTGGCTTTGAGTAGAATTTAGAGCCCGGTTTAACTCGATATTTTGCGTGGGATTTTTCTTGCGGCTTTTCTTTAAACACGCAAAATTATGCGTAAAATTCTGTTTAAAATTTCGCACGAATTTTAATATGAAAAGCGCCATAGCGGCAAAAATCTGCTTCGCAATCGCCGAAATTTTAATCCAAATCTTGCTATTTTGCCACGACATAGCCAAGCCCTCGCTTCGTTTCTATTATATCGCCATGCTCGCCTAGCTTTTTGCGGATATTTTTGATTAAAACATCGATAACATTTGAGCTTGCTTCGTCGCTAAAATCCCAAATGCTCTCGCCGATTTGTTCTCGGCTTAAAATCGCACCGCGATTTAGCATCAAAAGCTCTAAAATTCTATATTCCTTACCCGTTAGCTCCACTACCTCGCCCGCGCAGACGACCGATTTTTTGCTTAGATTTAGGCGCACTTGCCCTATGATAATTTCGTTATCCGCAGTAGCGTTTTTACGCCTGATAATTGCGCGAAGTCGCGCCAAAAGCTCACGAAAATCAAAGGGCTTAACCATATAATCGTCTGCGCCCAGATCAAGCCCTGCGATGATATCTTCTTTGGCGTCCCGCGCAGTTAAAAATAAAACCGGCGTGCCCAGTCCGCGCGCCCGCGCCGCCTTCAAAAACTCAAAGCCGTCCATCACAGGCATCATCGCATCAAGCACGATAGCGTCATATTTTGCGACATCCAAAAGCTCTAGCGCTTCCTTGCCGCAAAAGGCGCAATCTACGCTGTAGCCGTCCTTTTTCAGACATTTTGCGATGATTTGATTTAGATCTTTTTCATCCTCGACAAGTAAAATTTTCAAAGCGCTCCTTTAAAATTTTGCTAATTCCAATCCGCCATTTTAGCCAAAAACGCATAAATTTTGCAGCGCCTTGGATGTGTAAACCCGCTCGCTTTATGCACCACTAAATTTCAGTAGCATTGGGGCCGCGCTAATTCGCAGATGCCTTTTGTCTAGCTCTAATCTCGCTTGCCTTTTTATCCGCTACGCTTCCTAACCGCCCTAAAAAATTTAGCGCGCCTGCTGCGATATTTAGCGCAAAAAGCCCAAATCCTACGCAGCCAAGCTTGAAATTTTGCTTAACGACTTCGCGTTTGCAGCGGCTGCAAAGCACCGGCTTGCAAGAATTACAAACCTCCGCGCAGCTTGCTGCGCTGGCAGAATCTCGCGCGCTTGCTAAATTACTTGTATCTGAAAAATTTTGCGTATCGGCGAAATTTTGCTCGCTAGCGAAATTTTGCGCACTTGATAAGTCTTGCGTCTGCGAAGAATTCCGCTCGTCCTTATAATCTTTCGCATCCGAAGAATTTTTTTGATTTTTGCGACATTCCACGCTGGAAAAATCTTTAGAATTTTGCTCGCAGGGCGCGAGATTCCGCTCGCTTGTTTCGCTTGCTAAATTTGCCGAAAAATCCTGCGCATTTTCATCTAAATTTTTAGCCGCGTCTGCATTTTGAGCGCCATAGTCAGCGTTTTCGTTTAAGCTGAAATCTCTAGTGTCCAAAGCCTCACTAGTTTGGGCGGAGTTATCTGCT
>NZ_CALIBB010000094.1 GCF_938045595.1 uncultured Campylobacter sp. | reverse complement strand
GTTTTTGGCAAATATTAAATTTGCGGCGAGCGAGCTTTAGCGCGGTTTAGCTTTGATACGCTCTATTCGTTTGCGTTTGCTTGTGCAAGTTCGCACTTATTTGTGCGCGGATTTGGTCTATGGCGGACGAGCTTTGGCGAAGATTTTGTTAGCAGCGAGCAGGCTTTAGCGCGACCCTATTCGCGGCGAGCGCGTTTTTGGCGTGGATTGTATGTGCAGCAAGTGGGCTTCGCCGCGTTAATGCAAATTTAGCGCGGGCCATGCCTGCACTCGTTCGTTTTGCTTGCGCAAGTTTTGTTCGCACCGGATGTCGTTTGCATGCAAGCCGCCGCGGATTTCGTAGAATTTTATAAAAAGGTTGATAATGCAAAATTTAGAAAAATTACAAGAAAAACTGGGCTACAAATTTAAAAATTTAACCCACCTCAAGATCGCTCTTACGCACAAAAGCGCCAAAAACGGGCACAACAATGAGAGGCTGGAATTTTTAGGCGATGCGGTGATGGATCTGATCGTGGGCGAGTATCTTTTCAAAAAATTTAGTAGCGACGAGGGCGATCTGAGCAAGCTGCGCGCCGCACTCGTGAACGAAAGCAGCTTTTCTAAATTTGCAAAATTTTTGGGCATCGGCGAGAACCTGAATATGTCGCTGTCTGAGGAGCGTAACGGTGGGCGAGAGAAGCCCTCGCTGCTTTCGGACGCCTTTGAGGCGATAATGGGCGCCGTCTATCTTGAGAGCGGGCTGCAAAACACCGCCCGCATCGCGACTGCAATCTTAGAAATCCTCTATCCGCGCATCAGCTTTAACGAGCTCGTGCGAGACTACAAAACCGCGCTGCAAGAGCTCACGCAGGCAAAATTCGGCGTCACGCCCGAATACGTCCTTTTAGGCTCGAGCGGCCCCGATCACAAAAAAAGCTTCGAAATGGCGGCGCTCGTAGGCGGCAAGCGGCTCTCATCCGCCGTGGGAGCGAGCAAAAAAGAGGCCGAGCAAAAATGCGCGCAAATCGCGCTCGAGCTTTTACAAAACGGCGCCTCGCACGGCACTGGCGCAACAAGTGGTGAGCAAGCAGCATGCGGCGACGCACAAAGCGGCGCAAATCGCGCTCAGGACGACAAAAAAGGCTCGCGAAATGGCGACGGACGAGCGCGGGGCAGCGCAAAGAGCGATCGCGCCGGCACATCGGGCGGCACGCCGAGCGCTAAAAAAAGCAATGAGCGAAGCGTGCGCGATACGGATAAACAAAGCAGCGGCGATCAAGGAGGCGCGCTATGAATACCTTCGGCGAGAGATTGCGTCTTAGTACCTTCGGTGAGAGTCACGGCGCGGCGATCGGCGGCGTTTTGGACGGCTTTCCGGCTGGCGTGGCGATCGAGCCTTCAAATATCCAAAGCGAGCTTGACCGCCGCAAACCTGGCAGCAGATACGCTACGCCGCGCAAAGAAGCCGACGAGATCGAAATTTTAAGCGGGATTTTTGACGGGCGCAGCACCGGCGCGCCGATCGGATTTATCATCCGCAACGCAAACCAGCACTCAAAGGACTACGAAGATCTCAAAGATATTTTCCGCCCCGCACACGCCGATTTTTCGTATTTTGCCAAATACGGACTGCGCGATTACCGAGGCGGCGGACGGGCAAGCGCGCGCGAAACCGCCGTGCGCGTGGCTGCGGGAGCGTTTGCGCAAATTTTGCTAAATCACTTTAAAATTTCCGTAGAAAGCGGAATTTACGGCGTGGGCGAAATTTACGCGGAAAATTTAGACTTCGACTTTGCGCAAAACAGTGAAATTTTCGCGCTCGATCCCGCCGTAGAGAGCGCACAAAAGGAGTTAATTCTAAGCGTCAAAAATGCGGGCGATAGTATCGGCGGCTGCGTGCTAACGCGCGTCACGGGCGTGCCTGCGGGGCTCGGCGAGCCGCTGTACGGTAAGCTGGATGCGGCGCTTGCGGGCGCGATGATGGGCATAAACGGCGTAAAGGCAGTGCAGATCGGCGCCGGAGTGAAAGTAAGCACGCTAAAAGGCAGCGAAAACAACGATTTTATGCGCGCTAGCAAGGATTTGATCCGCACCAATGGCGGCAAGATCGGCGCAAATTTTGCGAGCAACAACGCAGGCGGGATCTTAGGCGGCATAAGTAGCGGCGCGCCTATCGAGATAACGACGCATTTTAAACCCACTCCGAGCATTTTTATGGCGCAGCATAGCGTGGACATGCGCGGCGCGGATGCGATCTGCGATCTGCGCGGGCGGCACGATCCGTGTATCGCCGTGCGCGGCAGCGTCGTAGCTACTGCAATGGCGCGGCTGGCGATCGCCGATGCGCTGCTGCTAAACGCGAGCGCGACGCTGGGGAATTTAAAGCGAATTTATGGCGAGAATTAAATTTAGACGGGCGCCCTTAATTTTGCAAAATTTCATGAAATTGCAGGGCCGAGCGATAAAATTCCCGCGAGCGAGGCGGACAAATTTTAAATTTACGCGGTAGACCTATCGCGACAAGGAGAGCAAAATGAGACTTGAGCGTATCGGCGAGGACTCGGCGCTGATCGCGCGCATAGAGGCGATCAACGTCGCAGCGTTCCCCGAAATCGAGCGCATCAGCATAAAAAATTTTTTAAAAATGTCGCGCAAAGGACAGCTTGAAATCGCGGCGATTTTTGAGAATTTTAGCGCCCTGGGCGGCGGCGCGGCTGATAAACATCATGCGGCGAGTGAAAATTTATGCGCGCCGAATCAGGATTTTTGCGCGGCAAAGTGGGATTGCGGCGAAGCTAGCCAAGATCGCGATACTGCGAATAAAAATTCCGATGCGAGCGACTACGGCGCGGCAGAATTAACCTCTTTGAGTTCCGAAAATCGCGGCACCGCAGATAAAAAATCTAATGCGACGTGTGAAAAATCCAGCTTGGAAAGTAAAAATCCCAGCGCAGCGACAGGCGAAAATTCAAACGCGGCGGCGCAAAATTTAAGCGGCGAGGAGCTGGTTGGCTTTTTCGTCTATAGAACCGAGCAAACTTACAAGCGCGCGGTTTCGCACCACAAACAGCCGCCGCCTCGCCTAAATGCGGATAAAATTTTAAGATCCAAAGCCCATAGCGGCGCGGAATTCGCTTGTAATGCGGGATCTTTCGGCGCTGCGAGCGACGAAATTTCAAGCTACGTTACGAGCGACGAAATTTCAGATTTAAGCGCTAGCGACGGGGTTTTGGGCGCGGATCAAAGGCTAGCGAGCGATAATATAAAACGCGCGGACGGCGATTTAAAGCAAGCAAGTGCGAGAGAAATACTATGCTGCGGTGCCACGACAGATAAAATTTCAAATGTGAGCGTGCACGGCGAAATTCCACCGAGCGCTACGAAGAGCGAAATTTCGTCCGATGCCGTAAAGGGAAAGATTTTGCACTACGATGAGAGCGGGATTTCGCGTCGCGATGAAAGCAAAATTTCGCGCTACGATGAGAGCGAAATTCCAAGCGGCGAAGAGAGCGGGATTTTTTACGTGGCTTACCTCGGCATCGATGCGAAATTTCGCGGGCTGGGGGTCGGCTCAAGGCTACTCGCGCTCATCGTCACGCAAAATCCGAGCGCGCAAATCGTCCTTGACGTCGAGCCGCCGCACGAGGACGCGCCCAATCTCGCGCAGCGCCTGCGCCGCATAGAATTCTACGGCAGGCACGGTTTTCGGCGCTGCGGCAAGTTTTTCAACTACGCAGGCCTAAGCTTCGAGATCCTTGCTAAGCCGCCGCTAAGCGCGCCGCAGCAGGGATTTGACGTAGCGAGCTTCGTGAAATTTATCGGCGCGGGCAATAAATTTAGATTTAAAATCACCGACGCGCCGCTATATAAAAACTGATGCAAAAGCCCGAATTCAGCCTTATTTGCGACGATACGTTTTATAGAATTTTCTCCGCCTCTATCCTTGCGTTTTTTTGCATTTTTATCTCTTTGGACATCGGCGGATCGGGGGAGCTGTTTTACACGGACAGCCCGCTACGCTCGCAGCAAGCCAAGCCCAGCCTGACGATCGTTTTTATGTTTTTAGCGTTACTTTATCTGCGAAGCGGTAGCAAAGAGGCGGCGCGCGTGGAATTTGACGAGCTTAAAATATCCTTTCGCAGAGGGCTAGACAAATACGATCTTATGCTTGGATGCGTCGATCTGATAGAGCCGTCGTTCGGCTTCGTGCGGACGTTTCGCGTGCCGTTTATAAGCTACGAGCGGTTTTTGAAACTGCAAGAAATTTTAAAATTCTTGCTTCTTTTCGCATACGTCGCGGGCGTGTTTTTGACGATCAAATTCGGCTTTGTCGAAGCTGCGATCTATGCAGCGGCGGGCATTTTTGCGATTTTGATCGCTTCAAAGCTCGTCGTCGCGCGAAGGTTAGACGGACGAGCGGGGCTACGACTGCGCGACTGCCTGCTACTGCGCGGGAGGGACGATACGGGCGCGGCGGTATTTTTTTGCATCCGTCCTAGCCGCGCCGAGCGCGAAGCTTTACGCATATATTTTTTGAAAAATTTCAGCTACGACATTAAGGCGTGAAATTTTTCAGTTTTCAGCGTAAAATTTAGACCCGCGGGGTAATCTAGCTACGGCTAAACGTAAACGAAGCGCAAAGGCGGATACTGCGCGAGCATTTCACGGCGAGATTGGGGCTGGATTCGAGCAAAATTCTACTCACAGCAATCGTAGATGGGATCTCTCGGTACTCGAAGTAGTCGCAAATAAGCTCGCTCTGTGTCTGAAAGCTCCATAACTAGTCGCAAAGAGCGCCACATTGTCCGTCCGCTTAACGAGGACGATCGCCGCTTGTCGCAACTCGTCTCGTCGCAAGCGCCTCCGCAAATATCCTACGCTTTTAAACGCGCCGAAAGCGAGGCGGTGATAAAATGTGCTTCGTCAAAAATCATATCGAAAAGGAATTTTATGAGGGATTACGACAAAGAGCCGATCAAAATCATAGATAGAGCGGTTTACTTTCAAAACAATATTGTTCTTTTTCTTTCACTCGGTTGCTTATATAAAATATTCAATCTAGAAGTTACTCCGTTAAACTTGAAATTTTACACGCATTTTAGTGACGATTTAGTTATGTTTATCGTAGTGGTCTTTTTATTGTTGCCGGCTACATTACTTTGGCCTATTAAAAGAAAGGGCAGCCCCGCGTATTTTTTATTGGAAAATAATAAAATCAGCTATATAAATGCTTTCGACGATAAGCCCGGATCGCTAAATCAGGCGCTAAATGATTTTTATTTTGTCAAGAAAGAGGGAGTAATAAAAATTTGCGATGCCTGCGATATAGATAAGGTAAGTTTTTGCATTATATCAGAGCTATACGATAGCTACGGAAGATTTCACTATTTTTCGTCATACGAGCTGTATAAAAAGTCGTCCATAGGGGTACACATAGGAAAGGCTGTATTGTTTTTATATCATACGATAAATTTCATATTGTTCATCTTGCCGTTTAAAATTTATATGCTGATAAGAGCGGATGAGCCTTTGGGCTTAATCCGCAAAAATATCGTGTTAAGGTTCAAAAATAGAAATTACTTCCTTATAAATATATATTCTAGGCGAGATCTGGATGAGATACTAGAGTATTTTAAGCAAAAAAGCGTCCAAGTTACAAACAAAGTGGTCTTTATGCCGCAGGCGCAAAATAAAGGCCTATTTACTGACAAGAACGAAATTTGGAGCGACGATTTTAGCGATACGCAAATTCCAAAAGACACGTTTAAGCGAAAGCTTAGGCGGTTTTTTAGCTTGGATTGAAGAGCGATTCCGCCCGTTTCAGCGTAAAATTTAGACCCGCGGGGTAGAATTACAAAAATTTTTACACGGAGCAAACAATGAAAAATTTCTTTCTAGCCGCAATAGTTTGCGCGCTTTTTAGCGGTTGCGCATATGAAGCGCAGTTTAATCAAAATGCCGATGTAGCGCCGTTTGACGACACTATAAGCGCGACTAACGCCATGCAAAGCGCGCTCATTTATATCCCTAGCGAGCTAATGGGGACGAAAAGCTACGCCGCAAGCTCGAAGCTAGGCAGAGACGATGAGCTTAAAATCGACGTCGGCGAGTTCGTCGCAGGCGAGGCAAAGCGCTTCTTCGGCACCTACCTAAGGCGCGTGAGCGTCACCGACGACGAAAAAGCGCTGCAAGGCAAAGGGCTCGTCATCGCACCCGAGCTTAGCTCATTCGGCTTTGGCTTTTACAGCTCCGACGGCATCGACGTTTCGGCAAAGCCCTATGTGCGCTACAATCTACGTCTAAAAATGTTTAAAAACGGAAAGCCGATCTACAACCAAAATATCGCCGTAAACGAGCGCAACTTCGGCGAGGAGGAATTTTTCGGCGGCGGTCAGGGCTCATACGCGCAGATCGGCGGGATCTTTCAAAAATCGATGGCGAATGATTACGCCGTGCACGCTAGAGAAATTTTGGACGTAATCAACGATAACTAATCGCGCTTGCGCCTTTGTGCGTGGTAAGCGGCATCTGGTCGATTATTTTTGCCCGCCATCTTGTGGTAAAATTTGTCGCGGCGATCTTGCAGCAAGCGCTTGCGGATTGTCGCGCCTAAATTTTATTTATTGATATAATTAGCATGGCTTTAAGGCTCCCATAGACGCGCTTTCTTGCGGGATTTACTAATCTACGGCATTAAATCCTTTTGATACCGAGTTTGCCAGCGCTCTAGGCATCAAATTTAATCCCGCAAGCTGGGTAAATTCCGTAAAAATCACGTTATGAAATTAACCTGGCAGCTCATATTTAAGTGTGGCGAGCCAATAAATTCCGCACCTTGACATACTGCCTAATTTCACTTTTCGGAGCCAAATTTTGTAAATAAACTTTTCACATTCTCTGCCCTGCTTGCATAAAATTCCATATTCGCAGCACCAAAAATTCGATCTAAATTTAAAGCAGCGATTAATATTAATTTTTATATCATTACTAAATTTTTTAAGGAGAGAATTATGAAAAAGTTTTTATTGCTTCCGTTTGCTTTCGCGGCGCTTTTTGCGGCACCAAGCTGCAATAATGTCCAGCTCAAAGCGGCTGTGGAAGGTATCAATAAGAGTGCGCCGATGCGAGTCGACGAGATTACCACGTTAACGGGTGCTGAGTGCAAGGATGGCAGCTTCATCTATAACTACGAGCTAAATGACGGCATGGGGATGAAATTTGACAGTGTCGGAAATGATCAAAAAACCGTGATACAAAATGTCATAGATAGCCAAAATAAGCAAATTTTTTGCAACCAGATGAAGGTAATGCATCCGCTAATAAACAGCGCGATATGGAGCTATAAGATAAAAAGTGGCGAAGAATTTATAAGGGTAGAATTTAAGCCTAGCGATTGCAAGTAGCGCTTGCGCGAGATTTAAAATTTAGCGTGGCGTGAGCCTTTGCCTGCTCGCCCGCGCAGCATCCGTTTAAAATTTATCCACTCTGCTTTTGATTTCGCCTGTGCAAAAGCAACATGCTAAAATTTCTGCTTGACTTTTATCGCGTCGCCGCGTATAGCATGGCGCGGATCAGCGTGTATTTCGTCGCCACAAAGCGCTAAACGCGCCGAGTCCTTTTTAAGCCGCGATCTAATTTTGCGTCAGATTCTGCCAGCGGCGTTTTTCATTAAAATTTTACTATTTCACGCGGAATTATATCTGTGTAGCAGCGCAAACACCGCGTAAAGCTTTCGCGCGAAATTCTATAAGTTACGAAATTTTATTTGAAACAGCATCGTAGATTTCGAGTCAGAATTTTATGATTTATTATGCTACACTTGCTGCGATGAAATCTTACTAAATTTTATCCGCGACCTGCTCGCATAAAATTCTGCGTCAAAGCACAAGCTCGCTTGCAAGCTTACAGAGGTGCCAGCCGCCAATGCACCGCCGCACAAAACGCAGCTAATCAAACGCCTCGCTTGGGTTTTAAAATTCACCGTTCGCAGCTATTTTTATCAAGCTTTAGCCGTATCGGCGGCAAGCCCTTTATTTCATAGTTTAACACCATCGTTTTGCCGAGCTCCCGCAGGCGCTGCGAAAATTCCGTGCTGCAAAAGCTGGCCTTCGCCTTGACAAATAGCATCTCTTTTAAAATTTCCGCATCGCCCGCATCCAGCGCGCTAAGGTCTAAATTCGGCGAGCTATTTAACGCGTAATCGTATATGAA
>NZ_CALIBB010000093.1 GCF_938045595.1 uncultured Campylobacter sp. | reverse complement strand
GGCGACGTTTTTATCGCAGGCTGCGTCATAAAATACTCCCGCTTGCGTCGCATTGCCCTCGCCGTCGTATAGGGCTCCCAAATCAAAGCAGCTATCTTTCTCACCCGCCTCGCAAGCCTTGGCAAAAGCGGGCTTGGCGCCGTCGTAATCTCCGCGGGAGAGCTTGTCGCGCCCCAGCTGCGCGCAACCTACGCTATCGCCGCGGTAGCATTTAAACGACAAAACGGGCGACGGCAAAAAAAGCACCATAACCAAGATGCAAACGGCAATCGAAAGCGCCGCTATGTCGATGGTCTTTCTCATATCTATCCTTTTTGCGCCGATGCGCAAATTTTAAATAACGCACTAGCAAACCTATAGTGCATTATTGCAAGCAAGACGTTAAAATTTAAACAGCACAAGAAAGCGCCTAGTTTAAACCAACCCGCAAGTCTATGATATTTTACGCAATAGCTTATCGCATTAAATTTAAACTGCTCAACCGTCTTTTATGCCAATGATGAAGTAAAATTTTAATTTTGCGGTTGATCTATTGAAATCGTGTCTTTTATCCATTGAAGCTTTTCGCAAATTTTTTCATTCCCTAAGTCGCAAGCCCTCACAAAATAGTCTAACGCCTTGCGGAGATCTTGCTTTACATTCTGACTACCGCCAACGTACAAAACTCCGAGATTACCGCAAGCATAGGAAAAGCCTAAATCGCAGGCTTTCTGGTAAAATTCTATAGCTTTATCATAGTTCATCTGCGTCCCGTCGCCTTGCTGATATGAAAATGCGACGTTATAGCAGCTATCGGGTAAGCCACGTTCACAGCCTTTTTTAAAAAGCTCAAATGCCTTTTCGTGATCTACTTCTAGTCCAAAACCGCCCATAATGTATACACTTCCACCGTTGTGGCAACTTTTGCCATAGCCTAAATCACATGCTTTTTCATAAAATTTTACCGCTTTTTTATAATCCTTCTCTAGGAGACCTTTTTGGTATAAATTTCCTAGCTTGTGGCAACTTACTGCTTTACTTTTCTCGCATGCTTTTAAATAAAATTCGCTTGCTTTTATAGCATCTACTTTATCGCCGTTATCATACAAGATACCTACTTCAAAGCAGCTATCGATATCTCCTAAATCACATGATTTTGCGAATATTGTCCTTGAGCTTTCATAATCACCTCTTGATTGTTTATCTCGCCCTAGTTCTACGCAGCTTTTATTGTCGTCAAAATGGCATTTTAACGATAAAATCGGCGTAGGAAAAAGAATTTTAATTAAAACGCAAACGGCAATAACAAGAGCTACGATGCTAATTGTCTTTCTCATATCTAATCCTTAAATTATCCACTCATATCCATTAAAATTTACCAGCAACTTTATGCTTATTGCAGAAAAACACAAACGGAAAAGATTTCGTATCAAGACACGATTTGAGTGAAATTAATATAAAATCAACTGATATGAGCCTACATCTTCTCTTTCGCGCTTAAGCCCATCAGAGCAAACGCCGTGCGGATACTAAGCGCTACGAGCGCGAACAGCTTGAGTTTCGCGTCCTCGTTCTCGCTGCCTACGACGCGGTTTTCGTTGTAGTATTTGTGAAAGTCCGCCGCGAGCGCCTTTAGGAAATCGGGCAACTTCTGCAAGCCGCGCGAATTAAATGCGTCGTTTAAAATTTCATTCAAGCCAAGCGCCGCAAAAGCTAGGCCGAGCCCCGCTTCATCTAGCGTGCCGAAGTCCGCGCCCAAGACGTCCGCCTCGCGCTTGCCCGCTTTGGTAAAAATTTGATTGACCCGCGCGTGGGCGTAGTTGATGTAAAAGATCGGATTGCTGCTATCCTCGCGCGCAAGCTCGTCCACGTCAAACTCAAGCGGCGTCTCGCCCTTTTTACTGATGAAGATAAATCGCATCGCGTCCCTGCCGATCGCGGCGAGCACGTCGCTCATCAAAATCGCGTTGCCCGCGCGCTTGCTCATCTTGTAGGTCTGCCCGTCTTTGAGCAAATTTACCATTTGCATTAGGATGATCTCGAGCCTGCTTTCGTCGTAGCCCAGAAAATGCACGGCGGCCTTTAATCGCGCGATGTAGCCGTGGTGATCGGCCCCCCAGATGTTGATGCAGCGCTCATATCCGCGCTCAAATTTGTTGTTGTGATAGACGATGTCGCCCGCAAGATAGGTCGGGCGCGCATCCTCGCGGATGACGACGCGATCCTTTTCGTCGCCAAGCTGCGATGAGCGGATCCAAATTTTACCCTCCGCCTCATACATCTTGCCGCTGCGCTCAAGCTTCCTAATCGTTGGCTCAAGCTCGCCGTAGAGGCTCTTTTCGCTGGCCCAGTTTTGGATATGAATGCCCGCGTCTGCGAGATCTTTTTGGATGATCTTTAGCACTTCGTCCTTAGCAAACTCCGCAAGGATCAAAACGCGCGATTCGTCGCGGAAAATTTCATCGCCGAACTCAGCGCGCGCAAGAGGGATGATCTCGTCGATATACTCGCCGCGGTAGTATTTCTCGGGGTAGCTCACGTCCTCGCCCGCGAGCTCGCGCGCACGAAGCGCGATCGAAGTGCCCAAAAGCTCGATCTGATTGCCCGCGTCGTTGATGTAGTACTCGGTATCGACGCGGTGCCCCAGATAGCCTCCGATGCGCGCGAACGTATCGCCGTAAACGGCGCCGCGCACATGCCCGATATGAAGCGGACCGGTCGGATTGGCGCTGATATATTCGAGCAGAATTTTTTGCGGCGCGGCGGCGGAATTCCGCGCCTCATCGCAATTTGATGCTACGACGGAATTTAACGCTTCTGTAGAATTCTGCGAAATAAAATTTTGCCTAGCGGCGAAATTCTGCAATTTAGCGGTGTCGTTGCCGCTCGCAGCCAGATTTGCAGCGCAACCTTTGCTAGCAGGCTCGCTCGCGCAAATCTTTTCCGAAGCTGGTAAAATTCCACGTCCAAGCTCGGCGTCGTTTTTAGCAAAATCGCCGCCCAGTTTAAGAGCATTTTCAGCAAGAGCGCCCAATACAGCGGGCTTTAGGTGAAAATTTAGATAGCCGTTCACCGCCGTGGCGCTTAGAATTTCGCTATCTTTAAATTTAAGCGCAAGCTCCTCAGCGATGAGCCTAGGCGCCTTTCGCAGCTCCTTAGCCAGCGCGAAAGCCTCGGGCGAGGCGTAATGAGCCAAACTTTTATCTTTGGGTTTTTCTAAAACGACTTTGCGAGATAAAATTTTAAAAATTTCGTTTAAGACTAAATTTTTCAAATCCCTTACGCCTTTTTATTATCGCTAATTTCGGCGTCTCTAACCTCTTCCTCGGCCTTTTTCTCGACCTTTTCAGGCGTGTCGTCCTCCATCTCTTTTTTGAAGGTTTTAATGCCCTTGCCTACGCCCTTTGCGAGCTCGGGGATTTTTTTGGCTCCGAAAAGTAACACGATAATCGCTAAGATAATTAGCAGTTGTTGAACGCTTACGCCCATTTTTTCTCCTTTAAATTTTCCAAATTTCGATTAGCTTGCCTATGTCGCGGCTCGCCGTTTCTAGTTTGATAGTTTTGTAGATTGATCTTAAATTTTCATACGCCGCTTCCAGGCGGTCGTTTATTATGAAATAATCATACTCGCCTAGGCGCTCCATCTCCTCTTGCGCGTTTTGCAGGCGCAAAGCAATATCGGCGGGATCATTATCGCCACGAGCACGCAACCTATCCCTAAGCTCCGACAAGCTCGGCGTAGTAATAAATACGCTAGTAAGCTCGCTTTTAGGCACTTTGCTACGCACGATCTCATATCCTTGCACATCGATGTCAAAAATCACGATCTTACCCCGCTCAAGCTCGCTCGTAGCGGCTTTTAGCGAAGTACCGTAAAATTTGCCGTGCACGTTCGCCCACTCCAAAAAGTCGCCGCGATCGATGCCTGCGCGAAACTCGCTCTCGTTTATGAAATGGTAATTCACGCCGTCCGCTTCGCCCACACGCATTTCGCGCGTCGTAGAGGAGATCGAGAAGTATATCTGCTCGCCAAATTCTGCGATAAGACGCTTTATGAGCGTACTTTTGCCGCTGCCGCTGGGACCGGAGACGAGCAAAATTTTGCCTTTCACTATCTGTCTCCAAACGATATGTCGATATTGATCTTAAAGTCCTTCAGCGCGTCTTTAGCATCCTTACTGCCCGCAAATTTCTCGATCGTGTTTGCGATGCCCGCTTCCAGATCATCGCGCAGTTTGGTTTTCAGCTCCTCGGCGCTCGGTTTTTTACCGTGCTCGTTACGCAGCGGCTCGCTTTTGGCGCTGGGCTCTAACTCGCTTGCCATAAGGCTGGCAAACTCCGCCGCAGCCGAAGCGGCAAGCTCATTCGGCATAGCTTGCGCGCCAAATTTCATCTCATTTACCTGCTCGGACGCGCCGAATTTATGCGTTTTAAATTCTGCGCGCTCCGAAGCCTTTGATATAGGCTTTGAAGCATTAAATTTTATCTGCTGCGCGGCGCTCTTTGTAGGCTTACCGGATTTAAATTGCTCGCTATCTGCGGAGCTTGCGGCAAACGAGTTTACAAAATCGCCCTCCATAGCGCGCAAAAATCCGTCCGCAAACCCGCCAGCAACGCTATCAGCTTGCTCGCTTTGCTTCGGTAAATCTGAGGCATCTAATATGTGCGGTAAGTTTAGCTCCGAAAAATTCGGTGTAGGAGTAGAATTTGTAGAGGCTACGGAATTCGCGGAAGCCGCAAAATTTACGCCAATTGAATTCCATGCTTCATTATGAGCAGACATAGGTGTATTCTGTGCAAGTCCACCAGTAAATTCCATGCTTTGAAACGGAACGGTGTTATAAAGATTTTCGCGAGGTATATCGCCCGCGCCCGCTAGCGCAATCGGCGTATCTGAAGCAACCTCGTATTGAGACGAAATTTGCGTTTTTTGAAAATTCGTAGCCGCTTTATTTTTATCATGCGCAGATTTTTTATCCTCTTTTTCATCAGAAGCAAACGCAGCCGCGGCAAAATTATCATATCCGCCAAACTCCTCCACGGGCATGCCAGCGCTATCGAAAAGCCTAGAAAAATCCATATCAAATCCACTATTAACAGACGCGCCAGCTGCATCTTGCACTACTTGCGAGGCAGATTTTCTTTCCTCTGTTTTATAGGCAAATGAGCCGTCTGCTTCATGCTGTTTAATAATAACATCCGCAAGACCTTTCGTTTCCTCTAGATTAGGCGCAGCGTCTACCCTTTTTTCAACGGCAGCTTCATTAGAGCTGCTAGCTCTTTGCGACTCTTCTTGCTGCGCAAGCGGTAAAGTTTCGCTTGCCCGCGTGGCGGGAATTTCATCTTCTGTCTGCGATTTATCTGTTTTTAAATTCTTAGGATTTTCATCATCTAGCGCTGCTAAAGCTATAGGAGCGTCATCCTTTGCGAGTGAAATTTCATCTTGAGGTGCGTGATTATTTTCAGCAGGCTCGCTTGCGCCGATACTATTTAACGACACATCCTCAGGGATATCGCTAGCAGCTAAGTTTAGAGGCATATCATCTGCGATATTATCCGCAATCTTTTCTGCGACAGCGTTAAGCGGCGTATCATCGGCGATAGTCTCCGCAATAGCCGCTTCATCTGCAAGCTGTGAGAGCGGAATATCATCTGCGATATCGTCCGTGCGTGGCATATCGCCTACCAACTGCGAAAGCGGCACATCATCTGCAATCTCGGGTGCTATATCGTTTGCCAGCTGTGAAAGCGGTATATCCTTGCCGGAGTCATAAAAGCTATCCACAAGCTCTTCAAAATTACTGCCCGAAGTGGAATTTGCCTGGTCAATCGCATCGATCTCTTTCATCACAGAGCTTGCGTCGGCAAATTCTTTCGCCATTTTTTCTTTCGCCTGCACACTCATATTTTGAACCGAAAATTCGCTGATAAACGTGATGAGCTCAAGCGGCGAAAAAGGCTTAGTAAGGGTGTATCGCGCTCCTGGCGCCGAAACATTCTTAGGCGTCAGAAACAGCGTTTTATTAAGATCAAATTTTGAAATATCATCGCCATCTTCATAATTTTTTATCGTCAAATCATATTCACTCTCGTCTGCACTATATGCTACCAGGTCCGCACCGATGCGCTCGCAGCAAATATTTACGACACTTGCAACCTGCTCATTGTGATTGTCAAGTAGAATTTTCATTTATGACCTTTTAGAAAGAATTTGGGCTATTGTAAGATATTTTTGGTTATTAATTGCTTATATTTCTGCTAAATTTCGATCGTTTATGCGATAAACTTTGCAGCATTTTTGCGCTAAATTCTCATCGTGAGTCACAAGCACGAGTGCGCCACGGCTGGATTTTACGTAATCAAAGATCACGCCCATGACCTCGTTTGCGGTATCCTTATCTAAATTTCCAGTAGGCTCGTCGGCAAAGATTATGCGCGGCTTTTTGCAAAGTATGCGAGCGATGCTCACGCGCTGCTGCTGTCCGCCGCTAAGCTCGCCCACGCCTTGCTTTAAAGTATGTTCGATCTGAAGCTTTTTTAAAATTTCATCATCTATCGCATTATTCGTAAGTTTGGCGGCGAGTTCAATATTTTCGCCGGAAGAAAAGCCCTTAAAAAGGTAGTGAGATTGAAATATTATACCGAAGTCGTTGCGGCGGATTTTAAGTCTCTCATCGGAGCTTAGCTCGTAAATACTGCGCCCGCCGTAGATCACTTCGCCCGAGTTCGGTTTTAAAAGCGTGCATAAAATATGAAGCAGAGTCGATTTGCCGCAGCCGCTAACGCCTAAAATAGCGATACTCTCGCCCTCCCCAACGCTTAAGCTTACATTTTCAAAGAGCGTATAATCATACGCGTGAGTAAGATTTACGCCCTTTAGAAGTTCCATATTTAGCCGATTTGAGCCGCTACTTCGGCAGCGAAGTCTTCGCTCTTTTTCTCTAGGCCTTCGCCCACTTCGAAGCGGACGTATTTTACGATCTCGATCTTACCGCTTAGTTTTTTAGCTTCTTCCTCGATCACCTGCTCAACGGTTTTCTTATCGTCCATTACGTAAAATTGCCCTAGCAACGTGAGGCGCTGATCGATCTGGGTATTATCGGCGATGAAGCGATCGATCTGACCCGGCAAAATTTTATCCCAAATTTTTTCAGGCTTATTTTGCTTGCGAAGCTCGTCTTTTAAAGCTTCGATCTCTTTGGCTAAAATTTCATCGCTTAGATGCGCGCGCGAGCCAAACTGCGGGATCTTATGAAGGGGCTTACCTAAGCGCACAAACTCCTCGTTTTCCTTTTCAAACTCGCCTTTAAGAGCCAAAAATTCCTTCTCGATAAAATCGGGGTCAAGCTCTTTATAGCTAATAACCTGCGGTTTCATCGCGGCTGCATGCATGCAGAGATTTTTTATAAGATCCTTTGCACCCTCCGCAGTCCGCTCGCTATCGCAAGCTGCTGCGATGATTACACCTACGCGGCCGTTTGAGTGCAGGTAGCCGTTTACTACTCCGTTTGCGCCCGCCTTAATCGTCTCAAATCTTCTAACGACCAAATTTTCGCCGATCGTAGCGATCTGGCTTTTTAGATGCTCATCAAATTTAACGCCGTCGATGATGCTGGAATTTAGCTCATCAATGCTGCTAATGCCCTTGCTTTGGATATGTAGAGTAGTATTTTTAACTAAATTTATAAAATTTTGATTTTTAGCTACGAAGTCGGTTTCGGAATTTATCTCGCTTATGGTGGCGATCTTGTGATCCGCGCCCACTTCAACGCTCACTAGGCCCTCGCTAGCTAGGCGGTCGGCTTTTTTAGCGGCCTTTCCGAGACCTTTTTCGCGAAGTAGATCGACGGCCTTATCCATATCGCCGTCTGTTTCAACCAAAGCCTTTTTGCAGTCCATCATCCCCGCTCCAGTGCTTTCGCGGAGCTCTTTTACCATTTGCGCGCTGATTTCCATTACTCTTCGTCCTCGCTTACGTCAAAATCCTCTTCGCTCATCGCCTCGGCTACGACTTCCTCTTTCTCCTCGTCGCTGACGGCTTCGCTCTGCTCGACATCCTCGCTCGCATCTTGATCGCGAAGCGCCTTGCCTTCGTTGATCGCCTCAGCCATCTCTTGGCAGAAAAGCTGAACCGAGCGGATCGCATCGTCGTTGCCAGGTATTGGGAAATCGACTACGTCCGGATCGCAGTTCGTATCCAAAGGCGCGATAACCGGCATTTTTAGGCGATTAGCTTCCGCTACGGCGATCTTTTCTTTAACTACGTCGATGACGAAGATCATATCGGGAAGGCCCTTCATATTGCGAATACCGCCTAGATAAAGCTCGAGTTTCTCTTTTTTGCGGCGAAGCATTAGCGCTTCTTTTTTAGTTAGTAAATTTATCGAGCCGTCCTCTTCCATAGTCTCGATCACTTCGAGCTTGCGGATCGATTGTTTGATAGTGGAAAAATTCGTTAGCATGCCGCCTAGCCATCTGTGGCTCACATAGGGCATGCCGCATTTTTCGGCGTACTCTTTTAGCGTCGCGCCGGCTTGTTTTTTGGTGCCTACGAAAAGTATCGTCTTGCCCTCGGCAGCCGCGTCGCGCACGATATTATAAGTGTAGCGAAAGTAGCGGATAGTTTTTTGTAGATCTATGATGTAGATACCTTTTCTCTCGCCGAAAATGAATTTTTTCATCTTCGGATTCCATCTGCGTGTTTGGTGTCCGAAATGAACGCCGCACTCTAGCAAATCTCTCATTGTTACCATGAGTTTTCTCCTTGTGGGTTGCCCCGAAATTTAGGTTTCTCCTCCACACCCATTAACATTTGTTTTTGACAAACGCAACCAAATTTTAGGATTGGTGTGTGTGAATTGAAGCTGGGATTATATTTAAAAATAGCTAAATTAAAGCTAAATTTAATATAATCCAAACCTCGGCGCGGTTAAATTTTGCGCTGCAAAGATGAGACGGTCGCAAAGGTAGAGAGCAAGATTATTCGTCAAATTTAAATTCGCCGAATTTAAAAAGCGGCATCTGCTTCAAATTTTACTCAAAAAATCCCTTTTTCACGAGCTTGCCCTCTTTTACGCAAAACTCCCCTTTCGCGATCACGCTATCTAAATTTAGAGCTTCGTCAAATACTGCAAAATCAGCGTCAAAACCTACTCTTATCTCGCCTTTACCGGCTAGATTTAAATATTTTGCGACGTTTTTGCCCATCATGCTTAGCGCTTGCGGGATGGTTAAAATTTTATTTTTCACGCAGGCCTGCAAAACCTCTAAATTCGTCTCGCACGAAGCGCAGCCGTAGCCCACCAACGCGCCGTTTTCGTCAAATCTAGGCACGCTGCCATTGCCGTCCGAGCTCATCGTTAGGCGCTCTAAATTTAGCCCATTAGCAAGCCCGTACGCGATGGCTTCATGAAGCGGGGCAAATCTACTTCCGCCGCTCGTGATGTCGATGTAGCCGCCCATTTTTTGAAATTTGATCGCCTCGTCAAAAAGCTCCTTCGTCCGCGCGCAGTGCGTCGGCGAAAAGTAATTAACCGGGAACGAATAGTCCTTAATCACGCTAAAAATGAGGTCGAATTTATCCGCGAGCCCGCCCATATGCATGTGCAGCACGCCGCCTTTTTTCGAGATCATGCCGCCGATGCGGATCTGCGTCAGGGTCTTGATGAGCTCCTGCACGGTCGGGTAGCTGCCGCGGTTGTCGCTCATCGCGATCTTACAGCCGATGACCTTGTCGATAAGCACCAGATCGCGCGTGACGGAGCCCGTAAAAGTAACGCTAGGCAGCGCGTAAGAGCCCGTGTGGATGAAGGTCGAGATGCCCTCGTACTCGAGCGCCTTAGCCTTTGAGTAGAGATTTTCGAGACTCCTCGTGCACCCGTCGGTACCCAGCGTGCCTACGACCGTCGTCGTGCCGTAGCGGATGATTTGCGACAATGTTATTTCGGGCGTTCGCGAATGATAACCAGCCTCGCCGCCGCCGCCCGTGATGTGCACGTGCTGATCGATGAGACCGGGTGCTAAAATTTTGCCATCCAGATCGTAAATTTCAAGCCCATCGACTCGAAAATCAAGCCCCTTGGAAACGGCTAAAATTTTACCTCCGCCCACTAAAACGTCGCTCCTACCGACGTGTTCTGGCGCGTATAGATCGGCATTTTTAAGCAACAGCATATTTTTCTCCTTTGCTTTGGGTTTTGATTTTAAAATTTACGTTTTTTGGCTTATTTTGACTGCGATGTCACGCCGCAATCTCGCCTATTTTTCGCCGCTTCGCTTTACAGCGCCTCTACGTAAAATTTTATAGTGCTTCGAGAAATTTTAGCGGGCTTTACGGAGAAATTTTATATCCTGTTTTGCTTTTCATCGGCATGGCTTATTCATCACAAAGCCGCAGAAGCGCCCCGTGACACCATCTCTGCGGTAGGAAAAATGCTGCTCGCTCTCAAAAGTGCAGCGCGGATCAAATTTAACGTTTCGCACCCCCGCAGCTGCGAGCTCGTCGCGCAGCGCGGCGTTCATATCGAAATGCCCCTGCGTTTTGTAGCGCTCAAACTCGCCCAGATCAAGCCCGCCAAGTTCGTAGTTTCGCGCCTTGATATTCGCGCCCACGAATACCTTCAGCTCCGCAGCGACGCAGCCGAAGCGCTCGCTCATCAAATTTATCGCATTGGTGCAGATCCGCTGGGCCACGCCAGCGCGCCCCGAATGCACCGCAGCAACCACGCCGCGCCGCTCGTCCGCGATCAAAACGGGCGAGCAGTCCGCTACCAGCACGCACAGCGCCACGCCGCGCAGATCGGTCACGAGCCCGTCGCAGGGCGGAATTTCATCGCTATCTGCACGTAAAATTTCAACTTTGTTTGAGTGGATCTGGCGCATAAATTTTAAATTTCGCGGCACAATACCGAGCGCGGCGGCTAAAATTTCGCGATTTTGCGCGACGTTTTGCGGATCGTCGCCTACGTGATCTCCTAAATTTAAGCTCGCGTAAGCTCCGCCGCTTACGCCGCCAAGCCGCGTGCTAAAGCCCGCCAGCACGCCGCGTCCGTCCAATACAAACTCAAGATTTTCTCTACAAATTTCGATTTTGTCCATCATGCGCCGCTTAATACAGGCTCAAAATTTTATCTACCGCATCCCACGAAAGCCCGTCTTTTTCACTCTCGGCACTCACGTCACGCGCCGCAACAGTGCCGAGACCGACGATCTGTCCGCCGGCAAAACGTAGCTGTGCCGCGACGTATCGCGCGAGCAGATCGGTTTCGATATTTACGCGACGCCCGATTTTGTAGCTCCCAAAGAGCGTATCTTTGAGCGTGAGCGGGATGATCGTAAGGCGAATAGCGCAGCTTTGCGCTCCGCTCTTTAAATTTGCGTCCGAGGAATTCGGATCGCGAACGGAATTTGAGCCGCTAGAATTTAGCTCGCGAGGGCTTAAGACGCCGAAATTTGAACCCGAGCCGTTAAAATTTGCGCCGTACGGCTCTTTGTGAGTAAAATTTCCGCCGTCAAGACCTTGGCTGTTAAAATTTCGCCCGTGCATGTCGCCGCCCTCAAGCACTTCGTTGATCGTTAGGCTCACGCCGTCGATCGCCACCGAGCCCTTCGGCGCTAGCAGCGGCGCTATGTGCAGCGGCGCGCGGATAAAAAAATCGACGCCGCTTGCAAGCTTTGAAATTTTATAAATTTCACCCACGGCATCGATATGCCCTTGGATCAAATGCCCGTCTATGCGATCTCCAATCCGCATCGCAGGCTCGATATGCACAGGGCCGTGCAGGTTTTGTGCGGCGATGACGCGCGCCGTCTCGCTAGAAAGCTGCACCGCAAATCCGTCCGCAAAAAGCCGCGTCACGCTCAGGCACGCGCCGTTTACCGCGACGCTATCGCCGAGCGCGGGGCGGTATCTCGCGCGCAGTCGCAGCGAATCGCCGCTAAAGCTCGCAACCTGCGCGATCTCTCTGATCAGTCCGTTAAACATTATGAGCCTTTGGAATTTTTACGTGATATTAGCGTAGAATTTTAAAATTTTAAATTAAGCGAAGTTCGGCGAGCGCGAAGCCCGCCGAATGAAGTTTGAAATTATTTTTTAGAGACGATGAAATCGGCTAGCGCTTCGATCGATTCGTCGTTAAGTGAAGCCGCTTGACCTTTCATAACGCCCATCATGCCGAATTTTCCCTTGCCCTCGCCCAAGCTGCCGTCTTTGTAGCCTTTTAGGCTAGCGATGATATCTTCCTTGCTTAGGGTGTTTAGCGCAGGTACTTTGCCGCCAAGATAAGGCTTCTCGGCGTTGGCTCCATGACAGGCCACGCATTTTTTATATAAAGTAGCGCCGTCAGCGGCGAATACACTCGAACTAAACGCCGCCAACGCAGCACATGCAATAAGAACTTTTTTCATTCCTATCCTTTCTTTTTAAATTGTGGGTGCAGTATAATCAAAATTTAGTAAATTTCGGTTAAATTTTTACAATTTGCGCCAAAGAGGCAAAATTCTATCTACTGCAAACTTTAACATAGGGGCTTGAAGCGGAATTTGCGCTGTAAAATTTTAAGCAAATTTTATCTTCCCGCTGAAATTTCAATCGTAGAATTTCGCAGCGAAATTCTAAGGCGAAATTTCATCTAGACGCCAAATTCCATCGCGAAATTCTGCGTAGAATTTTAAAATTTCGCCTCTTTACTTTATGCGCGAAATTTCGCCGCCTTGCATCTTGTAAATTTTATCTGCGGCGCCAAAGTATTTGTCATCGTGCGAGATCGCAAATATCGTGTATCCGCGCGATTTCAGCTCGGGCAAAATCCGCTCGTAAAACTCCGCGCGAAACTGCGGATCGAGATCGGCCGCAAACTCATCGAGCATCAAAAATTTTCGCCCGTCCATCAGCACGCTTACGAGCGCCAAACGCTTGCGCTGCCCGCTAGATAGGCTCGTGGTGCTAAATTTGCCCCCCTTTAGCTCTACCTTATCCTGCAGATGCGTGAGCGCGAGCCACTCGCGCGCGATATCCGCATCGCCCGTAGCGTAGTCGAAGAGATAAAAATCGCTGAAAACCGCGCTTATGTTGTTGCTGTAGGCGCGCAGATCGGAGGGGTTGAGGGCCGCGCCGTCGGCTAAAATTTCGCCTGCTTGCGGCGTATAAAGGCCCGCTAAGATCATAAAAAGCGTCGATTTTCCGCTGCCGTTTTCGCCGATCAAAAACACCGTCTCGCCCGCATTTAGCTGCAAGCTTACCCTCTTGATGCCGAATTTCCCGCCCGGATACGAAAAGCCCACGTCTTTAAGCTCCAAGCTGCGCCACGGCTGCATTTGCGCAAGCTCGAAGCCCTGCACGAATGGATCTAAGCCCAGCTCATTGATCTTTGCGTAGGCGATCTTGGCGCGCAGCACGCTAGGAAGCGAGAATATGAGCATCATCAAAGGCGCACGCAAAAAAAGCACCGTAAGCGCGATCGTTACGGCGTTTGCAAGCTCCGCTTTGCCACTGCTTAGCCCAAAATAAAGCACAAAGCCCACCGCGCCAAGCATCATCACGTTCATAAAATTACTCGCAAACGCGCCGTAAACCTCGGCTCGCAGCGAGCTTTGGCGTAAATTTTGCGCATTGGGCAAAAAGTCGTTTTCATATAGGCTCTTCGCTTTGGCTAGGCTTAGCGACAGCTCCTTGTGCCCCTCGATCGCCGCGGCGTAGTTTTTATACAAAACGTCCTCGTTTTGGCGGTACAGATCGTAATTTTGCATGACTTTTTTCATCAAAAAGCGGTTGAAAATCATCAGCGCGCCGATCCAGACGAACAAAAACGCAAACATCATAGGCGCGATGTATAGCACATAGATGCCGCAAAATAGCACGATCATCGCGCCTTGAATGAGCTCGGAGATGCGCATAAAACCCTCGGTCAGGCGCGAAATATCGCTGGAAAGGGATGCAAGCAGGTTCGCCTTCGACGCAGCCTCGATGCGCTCGAACTTCGTATCGATGATCTGCTTGATGATCTTGGTGCGCAGATCGAATACGAAGTCGTTTTCCATCTTGCAAAGCATGATGCGGCTTAGCACCGAAAGCAGCAGAAATATCGCTAATAGCGCAAAAAATAGCGCGATGATGCGCCCGCCTCTTTCGGCGCCGTCAAGTAGATATTTATTGATAAAGCTTAAAATCAAGATCCCCGAGCCGCTGTAGATCGCGTTTAGCGCGAGCATCGCGAGGATTTGTTTGGTATATTTTTTCATCTTTCGCCCCAACAAAATTTGAGCGCAATTGTGGCAAAATTCGCTTGAAAAAACGGTTAAATTTTAAATCCGTTCTCATTTCGTCGGCTAAATTTCGCCTTAATTTACGCAAAATTTTATCGCGAATCACATCGTTTACGGGGCATGCTGCTATTTATATGTATCACGCGGCGCTAATTTCATCCGCATTCTTATTTTAATTCGCTTCGTTTATATGCAACACTTGCCAATCTCCACTACGTCGATATACCGCCAGATACCCATACATTATACCTCGACGACAGAACGCGCTGTCGTTAAATTTTACCCACGCCAAAATCAAAATTTTAAAATTACTCATCGCCACAGTCTTAACAAGCCGTATAAAATTTAACGCCGCGCATCAACCAAAACGATCACGTTTAAATTTAGACGCCCCCATACCGTACTCTACTAAAATTTTATCTTTTCTACACGACGAAAGAGCCGTTAAATTTTAGCGTGCGTGTGTGAATTCTTCTTCAGCTACCTTATTGTGGCTTCTGCGGAGTGACTAAATATCTAAAAAATCTCGGAATTATCGTAAACCAAAAAAATATGGCGGATATCACAGAGGCGCCATTGTACTATTAATAACAGATTTGTTAGGCTTTATAAATGAATTAATCAGCGCAAATAACGAGCTTAAAATAATTTATAAGTATTAATAAACAAGTTATTTTTAGATCAAGTGTTTATGAAACATATTAGAAAATTATTTTTACCATCTTTGTGCTTGTATTTTAAAGTATGACCGTGTTTTTTAAAAATTTGATTTGCAATATAAAGTCCAAGGCCAAGTCCTGAATTTGACGTCTCTACCTTTCTGTTAAAAGCTCTTTCAA
>NZ_CALIBB010000092.1 GCF_938045595.1 uncultured Campylobacter sp. | reverse complement strand
GCTCATAGGCTTTGGTCTCTAAAATTATGGCAACTTCGTTTATATCGTGCGGAAAATACCAACCGTCGGGCTTTTTATTAACCCCGCTAAAACCAAGTTCATTAAACGTAGTTATTTGTCCGACACCACTTTTGGCGTATTTTGAATCTTGAAATTTTAGTAACGCTCCAGCATTTTGCCTAATCACATCTTCGCTAACTCTCAAAGTCCCATACATCATAACAATTTTCCTTATTTTGCTGATATATTACTATTAATCTAAATGAGCGGCACGTAGATTTTTATCCTACATACACCCAAGGATAAGATCGCATAATTTGCGATTCAGTATATCTCATTTGGTTTAAATTTTATGCCAAATTTAAACCAAATTTTAACTCTTTTTCGTAGCCTTAGCATACGCCGCGACGTATTCAAAGCCCGAATATAGCGTCAGTGCGACCGCGATCCAGAGTAGGGCGTTTGCATAGGGCCATTGCATCGTTAGCCAGCCGATAGCGATCATCTGAAAGACCGTTTTTACCTTACCCGCCATCGACGCGGCGACCTCTACGCCGTCGCCCGCCATCGCCACGCGAAGGCCCGTGATGAAAAACTCGCGGATTAGGATTAGGTAGATAGCCCACGGACTGGCGCGCCCGATAAACATAAGCCCCAAAAAGCCCGCAAGCGTCAGCATCTTATCGGCGAGCGGATCGATGATGGCGCCAAGTCTCGTTTTTTGGTTCCAAGAGCGCGCGATGTATCCGTCGAAAAAGTCCGTGACGGAGGCGATAACGAAGACGAGCGCGGCGAAATAATCGATCCAGCTGACGTGCACCGAGCCCACCATGCCGCCGTTCGCATGGCCGGCTAGTAAGATCAGCCAGAAAAACAGCGGCGCCAGCGCAACGCGAAAGCTCGCTAAAATATTGGGTAAATTTAGCATTATTTAAAGGTCGTTCCGCCGTCGACGATGAAGGTGTGCCCCGTCACCCAGCTAGCCTTGCTCGAGCATAGAAATAAACATGCTCCCGCCAGATCCTCCGGCTGCCCCATGCGTCCTAGCGGGCTAAGCTCGGCGGTCTTGTCGCGCACCTCTTCGTAGTTCGTAAAGGCTCGTAGCGCGTCCGTCTCGATCGGTCCGCCGCTAACGACGTTTACGCGGATGTTTTTTTCGCCGAGCTCGGTCGCGGCGTAGCGCGCCATCGCTTCAACGGCGGCTTTTGCCGTGCCGTGACCCGCGTAGTTTTCGATATAGACTAAATTTCCCGTGGAGCTAAGCGATATGATCGAGCCGCCGCCTACCGCTTCCATGCGCTTTGCCGCTTCTTGCGCGCCCACGACGAAGGCATTTACGGTCGCGGTAAAGATATTATTGATGCCGCGCGGCTTTAGCCTCATAAATTTAGTGTATCCGCCCGCGACTGCGCGACCCGAGATGATGGCGTTTGAGATGAAAAAATCCACTCGCGCAAAATCCTCGTCGATCTTGGCAAAGAGCTCCTTGTAGGTCTCGGGCTCTAAGATATTGAGCGCATAAGCGCGCGCCTTGATGCCGTAAGCCTTCTCAAGATCGGCTGCTTGCGAAGTCGCTAGCTCCTCGTTGGAATTATACGTAAAAGCGATATTTGCTCCCGCGGCTGCGAATTCCAAAACTATCGCCCTGCCTATGCCTCTCGTGCCGCCGCTGATAACTAGCGTTTTTCCTTTAAATTCGTTCGTCAATTAAAATCCTTTGATAGTGTATTGTTTCATTACGTTTTCTATTTTTTTGAGGTTTTCCGCGCTCGGCTCGCAAAGCGGCAAGCGGTACTCTAAACTCGGCGTCAGACCCGCGATATACATCGCCGCTTTGATCGGGATCGGATTGCTCTCGCAGAATAAAATTTTATTGATCGCGTAGAGATCGTCGTTGATCTGCTTGGCTTTTAAAAACTCATTTTGCAACGCAAATTTCGTTAGCTTTGCCGTGTAATCGGGCAGTAAATTTGCGGTGACGGAGATCACGCCCTTGCCGCCGTTACTTAGGATCGGATAGTTGATCGCATCCTCGCCGCTAAGCACGCTAAGGCGCGGCTCGTGCGCGAGTAGATCGACGCATTTATCGATGCTGCCGCTGGCTTCTTTGACGCCGTAGATGTTCTCGCAGTCGTTAAAAAGCTTGATGATCGTATCTGCGGCTATGTCGCAGCCGGTGCGACCCGGGACGTTATATAGGAGCACCGGCAGATCTACCGAGCTTGCGATCGCCTTGTAGTGCAGATAGAGTCCCTTTTGGGTGGGTTTGTTGTAGTAGGGCGCTACGGATAAAATTCCATCCGCGCCGTGAGCCTGCGCAAACTGCGCGAGCCCGATCGCTTCGTGAGTTGCGTTGCTGCCCGCGCCCGCTAGCACCTTAACGTCCGTGCCCTTGCACGCGTCCACGGCGATCTCGATACAGACGCGATGCTCGTCGTGCGTCAGCGTCGCGCTCTCGCCCGTGGTACCGACGGGCACGACCGCGCTTATGCCGTTTGCGATCTGTCTTTTGATGAGCTTGGCGTAGGTCTGCTCGTCCAGTTTGCCCTCTTTAAAAGGCGTGATCAGCGCCGTCATAGAGCCGATTATGACATTTTTATTCATCGTTTTCCTTTCGTAAGATAATGCTCGTGGAGCTTTTAAGGCTTAGATAGGTTTTCATCGCTTTTTTAACCGCGTTTTTATCTAGACTTTTGATCTCGCGCTCCAGCCTAAATAGCGCGTCCAGATCGCCGCGGACGATGTAGCTGCCGTACATCTGCGCTACCTTGCTAGCGCTGTCGAGGGAGTAGATAAGATCGCTGCTTAGGGTGTTTTTGATCTTTAGCATATCGTCGTCGCTTATTTTAGCTTTTTTGGCTTTTTCGATCAGCGCTAAAATTTCATCTCTCAGCGCCTCGCCGCTTACGCCTTGGTTGCAAACGGCAAAGACTATAAATAAATTCTCGTCCTTGGCGCTCATATCGTAGATATTGATCTGATTGGCGAGCTTTTTCTCATCGACCAGCACGCGCTGCAAAAGCGAGCTCTTGCCGCCGCTAAGATATATATCCATCGCTTTGATCGCCGCGGCGTCAGGGTGGTTAAACGGCGGAATTTTAAAGGCGACCGCAACGATCTGCGCCTCGCTGTTTTTGTAAATAACGCTAAGCTTCTCGCCGTCTTGCGCGGGCTCGGTGCAGTGAAGGCGCGGAATTTCGCCTTTGTTTTTTACGGGCGCGAAGTGTTTTTTAGCCGCATCAAACGCCGCTTTTTCGCCGATGTCGCCGGTGATCAGCAGCACGGCGTTTTGCGGCTGATAAAATTTAGCGTGAAATTCCTTGATATCTTTGATGCTCCAGTTTTCGATATCCTTGCGAAAGCCGATCGGCGTCCAGTGGTACGGGTGGTACAAAAACGCGGCGTTATAGAGCCTGAAAAATAGATATCCGAACGGATCGTTATCGGTGCGCCACAGCCGCTCCTCGAGCACGACCTTGCGCTCGGGCTGAAATTCTTTGTCTTTGAGGCTTAAGTTTTGCATTATGTCGGCGTAAAGATCCAAGCAGACCTCTAAATTTGAGCTCGCGCACTTGATGAAGTAGTGCGTGTAATCAAAGCCCGTGCTTGCGTTATTTACGCCGCCAAAGCCCTTTACGATCGCGTCAAACTCGCCCGCCTTGCGATTTTTCGTGGATTTAAAATTTAGATGCTCCAGCATGTGCGCGATGCCGCTTTTGCCCATCATCTCGTCGCGCGAGCCGACGTTGTAAAACACGTCCACGCTGATGACGCCGCTGCCTTTATTCATCGGGATGTGATAAATTTGAAGCCCGTTTTGCAGCGTGATTTTCTTAAATTTCGGAAACATTAATCTTTTTTCACCTTTCGTCTTTTGCTTGAGTTTTGCTCCGCGTCTTGGGCGCCGCTCGTCTCTCTGGTTTCTTTAAGTTCTTTAGCTTCTTTGATCTCTTTAGCCTCTTTTACCTCAGCTTTTTTAGTTTTGGCGTTGCTTTGTTTTACGTTTTTAGCCTTGGAGCTTTTGCTTTCCACGCTGCTTTTTGGCGCGGCTTTAGTTTTAGAATTTTTACTTTCTATGTCGTTTTTTGGTGCGGCTTTAGTTGCAGTTTTGGTTTTGGCGGTTTTACTTGCCGTGCCGCTTTGTTTTGCTTTTTTGGCCTCTAAATTCTCGCTCTTTGCGTCGCTTTTTGAGAGATTTTTTGCTTCGGCATCCTTCTGTAAGGCGTCTTTTTGCGTAGCGTCCTTCTGTGAGATATTATCCTGCACGGCGTCCTTATGCAAGGCGCCATTCTGTACGTCATCTTTCTGCAAGGCGTCCTTTGAAATTTTACCGCGCTTAGAGCTTACGCCGCTTTTTGAAATTTTATCTTGCTTTCGATCTGCGCTGTCTTGCTTTGTGCTTTTAGCCTCTAAATTTTTGCTTTTTGCGCTGCTTCGTTTTGTATTTTTAACCTCGGAAATTTTGTTCTCCGCGCTACTTTGCTCGGCTGAGCTTTGATCCGTCGCGGTATCTGCGCTTACTAAGACGTTTAAATTTGCCGAAGCATCGGAATTTTCGTCCGATTCAGAGATTGAGTTTGTTTGAGCGCTCGGAATTTCATCTGTTTTAGCGGCAGAAATTTCATCTGCTTGGACACCCGATATTTCGCTTTTGCCGTCGTTAGAATTTTCGTCCGCATCCCTGCTTTCGGGCGCGTTTGAAATTTCGCTCGCCTCCTCGCCTTTGCTCACACTCGAAATTTTATCCGCTTTAGCTTCCGCGTCTTTATTTTTGTAAGTGCGCAAATCCGCGCCGTTGCCGAGATTTTTCGCCAGATCATTTCTGATGCCGTATCCTTCGCCCGCGCGATCTTTTAAATTTACTCCGACCGCCTCGCCGACGCTATTAAAGCCGTCTGCGCGCAAAAGCTCTGCCAGCCCCTCGTTGATCAATTTTGCGACGAACGGGCCTTTGAAGATAAAGGCGGTAAAAATTTGAACCAGGCTCGCGCCCGATTTGATGCGCTCGTAGGCCTCCTGCGCGCTGTCTATGCCGCCGCAGCTGATTAGGATCGTGCGGCCGAAGAGCTCGCGAGCGACCTGTGCGAAAAGCTTTCGCGATTTTTCGGTGATTAGCCTGCCGCTTAGGCCGCCGAAGTCCCTGGCGTTGGGGCTTAGCGAATAATCGACGCTCGTGTTGTTTATGATGATGCCGCTTGCGCCGCTTTGCACCGCGCACTCGCACAGCGCGATCGCCTGAGCCGCGCTCATATCGGGCGCCAGCTTTAAGACGAGCGGTCTGTTCGTGATCTTTTTCATCGCTCCGATCAGCTCGCTTATGAAGCTGTTTTCTTGCAAAGCGCGCAGATTCGGGGTGTTCGGCGAGCTTACGTTGATGATGAAAAAATCGCACAGCCCGTCAAATTTACGCGCCAAGACCTCGTAATCGCTCAGCGCATCCTCGTTCGAGGTGGTCTTATTTTTGCCGATATTTGCGGCGATCGGGATTGCAAAAGGATAAATTTTTTGCACGCGATGCTCGATAACATCGGCGCCTTCGTTGTTAAAGCCCATCGCGTTTTGAATGCTCTGCTCGCTAACGAGGCGAAAAAGTCGCGGCTTTTTGTTGCCGCTTTGAGGACGCGGCGTAAAGGTGCCAAAATCTATGTGCCCGAAGCCAAGAGCGGCCAGCGGCGCGATCATCGTAGCGTTTTTATCGAATCCGCCCGCGATACCTACTGGATTATCGAAGCTTAAATTCCATATATTTTGAGTTAAAATTTCATCTTTATAAACGCCGAATTTTGCCAAAACCTCAAGCCCGCCCGGAGTCGCATAGAGCGCGCGAAGTCCGAATTCTGCGATCTTGTGAGCGGTTTCTGGATCAAATCGAAAAAAGATTTTTTTCAAGGTATCATAATTCATAATTTTTCCTCAAATTTTGCGTAATGGTAGCTAAAATTTAATTAAATATAGATAAGGATTTCGCGCTGAATTGCAATTTGCGGCGGTTAAATTTAGTTTTAGAATTATGCGAGAAATGCCGGTAAAATTTCTACGGCTTGCAATGAGCGGTTTAAATTTACGCAGAAGTCCAAAGATGCGCGGCGTAAATTTTATAAATTTAGCCCGCCCGGGTACGTACCGAAATGCGCGGTATCCGTGGCACGGCTCGCGATGGCAGGAGTCGTCGCGATTTTATCCTGCGTCTGACTGCGCTCAATCCCGCCCAAGCTAAATTTTAAAATTTAAAGCGTCCTGCTCGCGCCGTTTGAGCTTCAGCGAGCGTCTTTGCCGCCCAAGGCAGCGATCATCGTGCCCAGAGGAATGATCGTAACGCCCAAGATAATCGCTAGCGGGTTTAGCAAGGACAGCTTGGCAAGCAGGTAGATCGTCGCCACGAGCGCCGCGTAGGACAGAATTTTAAACGGAGAGAAAAACGCCCCCGCAAAATTGCTCCGAACCGCGTTCCGCTCAAGCTCGCCCTCAAAATCGTCCGCGCCTTCTAAATCATCCTTTGATTCGTCGCGAGCGGTGCCAATCCCGCCCCCAAAATCGCTCATACCGTCGTCCAGATCGCCGCTATCTGTGCCATCGCTATGATTGCTGCGATCTACGCCGTCGCTATGATTGCTGTGATCTACGCCGTCGCCCGGGTCGTTGCTCGTTCCGCCTTTCAAGTCGTCGTAACGCTCGCCTATGTCGCCTTGCGAACTATCGCTAGCTTCGTCGTTTATGCCGCCGTGTGAGTTGCCGCAAGTCGCGCAATCTTTCATATTAAATTTATCGGCGGCAGCGTGTCCCAAAGCGGTCGCGTCGCAAGCGGAGGTTTCGTTGCGACTGCTCTCGGTGGAATTTACGTCGCGCTCACCAGCGGCGGTTATGTCGCGCTTGGCGGTAAAATTTTCGGTATCTTCGTCGGCAGCGGAGTTTGCGGCACGCTCGGCGGAGGTCTCATCGTACAGAGCGTGGCTATCATCGTTTTCGGTGCTGGTCTCGCCGCTAGTGAAATTTACCGCGCCTTTGGAATTTTGAGCATTTAAAATTTCAGCGCCTAAATTTAGGCTGCTAAAATTTTCGCTCTTTAAAATTTCACCGCCGTAAACTTCGCTGTATGAAATTTTATCGTCGCCGCCTATGCCGCCTCGGTTTTCGCCGCCGCAGCTTGCGGAATTCGTATCGTTTGCGGAAGTTTCGTCGTTCATAAAACCAGTGGAATTTTTAGGGCTTTGCCGTAAAATTTCATCGTATTTACCGGCTCTCAGCTCATCTTCTATCTTGTTGCGATAAGCGCGAAACGAAAAATATACCGCGCCGAATGCGCCCAAAAATCCAGCCTCCAAGCTAAGAAGCCAGGCAAGCGCTCGCACGCCGAAAGAGCCCGCGCCGAAAAATCCGCCGCCGCAAAGCGCTAGCCCAAGCATAGCAAATGCCGCGTTTAGCGCGCAGTATATGAGCAAAAACCGCCTATTCAATCCCGCTCATCCCATTCATCGTCGTCGTCGAAATTTTTCGGATCCGCCTTGTATTTCGGATCGTTTTCAAGCTCTTTTAAGCTCGAATTTAGCGCCTTGCACGCGCGGTAAACGTTTAAAAACGCCGCTGCGATGCCGATAGCGATGCCGAACCAGAGCAGAAGCAGCGAGCCCGTGAGATGCCGCAGCCCAAGTCCGATCGCTACTCCGATGCCGATTGCTACGACGATTGAGATGCCTAGACTGATGTCGCAGGCGCCCTTTACGATTTTGTTTAAATTTTTCGTTACTCTCATCTAAAATCCGATTAAATTTAAAACACAGCCCTCAAAGTGCCGCCATCGCTTCATCTGCCGCGTTTAGCGCAAAGTCGATCTGCGCTTCATCCATCGTGGAGCAGATAAAGCCCGTCTCAAACTGACTAGGCGCCAAAAATACGCCGCGCTTAATCATCTCGCCGTGGAATTTTGCAAAACGCGTGGTGTCTGCCCGCAAAGCGCCGTCATAGTCGCGCACCTCTTCGTCTGCAAAAAAGTAGCCGAACATCGAGCCTACGCAGGCGGTTTGTAGCACGATGCCACGGCGCTGCGCTATGGCGCAAAGCCCGTCCGTAAGTCTGCGGGCAAGCTCGCCGAGCCTTTCGTAAAGGCCGCTGCTAGCGTAAATTTTACTTAGGCTGGCGATGCCTGCGGCCATTGCGACGGGGTTTCCGCTTAGCGTGCCCGCTTGATACACCGCTCCTAGCGGGCTTATCATATCCATAATTTCGCGCTTGCCCGCAAACGCCGCCACGCTCATGCCGCCTCCGATGACCTTGCCGAAGGTTACCATATCGCCGCTGACGCCGTAGACGCCGTAGCTGCCTAGCTCGCTCGCGCGAAAGCCGCTCATTACCTCGTCGATTATCAGCACGATCTTTTTCTCATCGCACAGCGCGCGAAGCTCGGTTAAAAATTTAGGATCAGCGGGTACTAGGCCCATATTCCCCGCGATCGGCTCGATGATGATCGTGCCGATGTCGTTTTGCGCTAGGACGTCCTTTACGCTTTGTATGTCGTTGTATCTAGCTAGGTAGGTGTTTTTTGCGATATCCTGCGGCACGCCCGCGCTGCTTGCGTTACCGAAGGTGCTCGCGCCGCTGCCCGCTTTGACGAGTAGACTGTCGCTGTGGCCGTGGTAGCAGCCCTCAAATTTTAAAATTTTATCTCGTCCGCTAAAGGCGCGCGCAAGACGGATCGCGCTCATCGTAGCTTCCGTGCCGCTGCTGGTAAAGCGGATCTTATCTAGGAAATCGAAATTTTTTAGCACGAGCGAGGCAAGCTGCGTCTCAAGCGGACTGGATGCGCCGAAGCTTAGTCCCTTTTTGGCGGTTTGCACGACGGCGCGCTCTATGTCGGCATCCGCGTGACCGAAGATGAGCGGACCCCAGCTCTGCACGAAGTCGAGATATTTTTTGCCCTCGACGTCGTAGATATACGAGCCCTCGCCGCGATCCACCATAAAAGGCTCGCTGCCGACGTTGCCGAATGCTCGCACCGGCGAATCGACACCGCCAGGGATAAGTTTAAGTGCCGCTAAAAATTCGTCGTGATTATTCATTTTTTCTCCTTCTTTTTGGGTTGATTTATCGATTTTATATATTTGTAGATGATGATGATCTCGTTTTGCGTCAGGAAGTAGCTTGGCATCACGTCGCGCGAGCTACTGATCCCGTCGGCGAGCTCCTGAAGCGAGAGATTGTTGATCGGCGGCGCGTTTAGGGCGCGCTCGTAATAGGCGCCTGCGGTGCGGTTAAATTCTTTATACGTCGCGATCAGCGAGCCCTCGCCCTTTTCGCCGTGGCACTTATCGCAGCCCACGCCGCGCGGGTTTTTATACAGCATCGCGCCGTACTCCTCGTCGGTGATAAAACTCTCGGCTTGTGCGCCGCGAGGTAGAAAAAATATGGTCGCGATTAAAAACAGCGCTAAAAATATGAAATTTCGCATCTTCTCGTTTCGAATTTTTGGCGCAATAATATAAAAAATGTGCTTAAATTTCATAACGTCGCTATATTTTCGATCCCCTCAAAATAAAATACGTTTAGCTCATCCTGCCTGCGGTAGAGGAATTTTAGCCCGTGCGCCTTGGCGATGTTATCGACGATGTAGAGTCCCAGGCCGAAGCTTTGCTTGGCGTTCGTGCCCTTGACGAAGGCCTCTTTGTAGTAGCTAAAGTCCTTCTGTAGCGGCTCGCCGAGCGTTATGAAGTCCATCGACTCGGCATCTAAGCGGATTAAAATTTTACCGTCTGCGGCGTATTTTACGGCGTTGTCGATTAAATTTTTCACCGCGACGCAAAAGAGCTTCAGATCTACGTTTAAGCTCAGGCCTAGCGGATTTTGCAGCGTGACGCAGCCGGGCTCGATCATCGCGATGCCGAGCGCTTCTTTTAAAATTTCATCCATTGAAAAAATTCCGCGTTCGAGCAGCGCCGTGCCCGCAGTCGCGCGCTCGACCGCCGCAAATTCGTTGATTAGGCTCTCCAACCGCTCAAAGACCGAGATGAGGCGCTCTTGATTTTTGCCGTGCTCGATCATCTCAACGGCGATGCGACCCTTTGTGATGGGGGTTTTGAGCTCGTGCATTATGTTTCGCAAAAACAGATGGCGCGATTCGTTAAGCTTATTTATCTGCGTGACCGCCTCGTAAAATGCGTGCGAAACCTCGGAAATTTCGTCGTTTCCCGCGCTTACGTCCTTGATTTGAAGATCGCCTTTAGCAAATTTATCGATCTGGCGTTTGAGCTTGCGAAGGGGGCGAATTTTGCGGATGATGAAGATATACGCAAGCAGGATGATCACCAAAATGACGCCGTAGATCGCCTTAAAAATATCGTAGCGGTAGGGCTGATACTCCTTGTCATTTAAAAGCCGCGTCTCGCCAGCGTGAGTAATTTTGAGATAGTGTTTACGCTTAAACAGCAAGATGTCTGCAGAGCCGATGTCTGCGGAGATACTGTCTAAAATTTCGGCGCCTTTGATGATCTCATCGCGTTTGGCTTCATCGCGGATCGTCGAAAACTCGAAATTCGCGACCTGCCGTTCGTATTCGACATCGCTGATGAGCTTGCTCATCTGATATAGGTTCGCGCGCGCGACGATGGAGTACTTGGAGTTTAGCTCGCGGGTGTAGTTTTGCTGATCGTAGCCGATGAGCCAGAGTAGGGCGAGCGAAACGCCTACGGCGGCGAGCGCGAAGATGAACGTGATGGTATAAAAAATCGACGATCTTACTTTCATTAAATTTATATGATCCTTAAATTTTTAAAATTTCAAAGCTTTGTAAGCCGCGGGCTTACTTTGCTTTGGCGCGCGTACCGGCTTGCGGCTTGCTCGGCTTTAAATTTACGGCGTGTCTTAAATACGCGGCGCGTAAATTTTAAAATTTTACTGCAAAGCAGAGCGCTTTTAAATTTAATAGCCGCGCCGCTTTAAATTTTAAAATTTGCCTCTTCTTGCTGCCCTTGGTTCTGCCTTTTATAACTCGCCTCGCGCGTAGAGCCGAATTGCTTGCCTAATTCGACGATAAAATTCCGCGCGCATCTAACCGCGTGCTAAATTTATAACTACAAAATTTTATCGTAAAATTTTAACGCTTCAGTTGCGGCGTCTTAAATTTGAGCGGAAAAATTGTGCGGACCGACTTGCGATTTCAGTTTCGCCGCGCGAGTGTCTATTAAATTTAGAGCCGCGAGCGGCTAAATTTTATCGCGCCGCCCGCCGGGCGTAGGCTCGCTCATTGTATCAGCTTATAGCCTACGCCGCGGATAGCGTGGATGTAGCTAGGTGCCTTGGACGTTTCGCCGAGCTTTAGGCGGATGCGACCGATGATGACGTCGATGCTTTTGCTCGAGGATTCCTCGCTTATGGAGCTGCAGTTGTAGATGAGCTCCTCGCGGGTGATCGCGCCGCCTTCCTTTTTGATGAGATACGAAAGCACGTCGTATTCGGCGATGGTGAGCGACAGGGGCTGTCCTTTGAAGCTGATGACGTGGCGGAAATCATCCACTTCGAGGTCTTTTTTGGGCTTTGCGGCGCGCTGGATGGAGTTTATGTCGTAGCGCTCGATGTGGCGTTTGATGCGCGCTAAAAGCTCTTGCGGATTATAGGGCTTTGGCAGATAATCGTCCGCGCCGAAGTCAAAAGCGTTGATCTTATCGGTCAGATCGTGGCGGGCGCTTGAGATTATGATCGGTATATCGGTGTTTTTGCGGATCTCTTTGCAGACCTCAAGCCCGTCCATCCCAGGAAGCGTGAGATCTAAAATCACGAGGTTGAAATTTTCTAAATTTAGCTTGGAAAGCCCCAAAAACGGATCGTCCGCGACGGTGATATCGATATCGTATTGTTGCAGATATTCGCTTAAAATTTCGGCGAGTTCTAAATCGTCCTCTATCATTAAAATTTTAGTCATAAAAAGCCTTTGAAATTTTGCGCGGATTATAACAAAATATAGTTTATATATTTTAAAGCGGCAGGCTGGGGCGAAATTTTATAAAAATGAGGCGCGGATGGGCAAAATTTTGAAATTTTTTGAAATCCGGTGAAATTTCAAAAATCAGCCCCAAAAATATGGCGAAATTTTGAAATTTAAAGAAGCAAAATCTGAAAAATTGACGAATTTGGGCTAAATTCGGCTAAATTTTGCCGATTTTTGCGTTTTTTTCTTAAAAAACTATTGTATTTTTTGCGAAACTATTGTAGAATACCGCCCAAACCACTTTATTTTAAAGGATTAGCATGAAAAAAGCTGATTTTATCCAAGTAGTTGCCGATAAGGCAGGTCTTTCTAAAAAAGATACCGTTAAGGTAGTAGATTCTGCACTTGAGGCTATCAAAGAGCTTTTGGTAAAAGGTGATGACATAAGCTTCATCGGCTTCGGATCTTTCGGTATTGCAGAGCGTGCAGCTCGCGAGGGTAAAGTTCCTGGCACAAACAGAACTTACAAATCTCCTGCTACTAAAGTAGTAAAATTTAAAGTCGGCAAACAGCTAAAAGAGGCTGTTGCAGCTGCAAAAGGCAAGAAGAAAAAATAATTTTCTTGCTCCAAGCCCCGTCTTCGGGGCTTTTCTCTTTTAAATTTATACAATCATAACTTTTTAAATGCCCGAGTGGTGAAATTGGTAGACGCACCAGACTCAAAATCTGGCGAGGGCGACCTCGTGTCGGTTCGATTCCGACCTCGGGCACCATAAATCTTCTTTAAATTTTATTCGGAATTTCAACCGCCTTTTGCAAATTTCAACTTGCTATAAAATTTTTTATACTATTATTACTGCGGTATTTCTTTAAAAGAGGCAATTATTTATGATACGTAAAATTCTTATCGCTAATCGCGGCGAGATCGCGGTTCGCATCATTAGAGCCTGCAGAGATCTGCATATTAAAAGCGTCGCGATCTACACCAAACCCGATGTCGATTGCTTGCACGTAAAAATCGCCGATGAGGCCTACGAAGTAAGCACCGATGCGCTAAAAGGATATCTGGATGCCAAAAAGATCGTCGAAGTCGCCAAAGAGTGTGGCGCTGATGCGATACATCCTGGATACGGCTTTTTGAGCGAGAATTTTGACTTTGCAAGAGAGGTCGAGGACGCGGGCATTATCTTTATCGGTCCAAAGCCCGACGTTATCCGAAAAATGGGCAACAAAAACATCGCTCGCTATTTGATGCGCAAAAACGGCATTCCGATCGTGCCCGGCACCGAAAAGCTCAATCACGAGAGCATGGATACGATCAAAAAATATGCGCGCGAGATCGGCTATCCCGTGATTTTAAAAGCTAGCGGCGGCGGCGGCGGACGTGGTATTCGCGAGGTGTGGGAAGAGAAAGATATGCAGAGCGCCTACGACTCGTGCACGAGGGAGGCGAAGACCTTTTTTAACAACGATGAAATTTTTATGGAAAAACTCGTCGTCAAGCCGCGCCACATCGAGTTTCAGATCATCGGCGACAATTATGGAAACATTATCCATCTTTGCGAGCGCGATTGCTCGATTCAGCGCCGTCACCAAAAGATCATCGAGATTGCGCCGTGCCCCTCGATAAGCGAGCATCTACGTAAGACGATGGGTACGACCGCGGTAGCTGCGGCAAAGGCGGTGAATTACACAAACGTCGGCACGGTGGAATTTCTACTTGATGATTACAACAACTTCTATTTTATGGAGATGAATACCCGTATCCAGGTCGAGCACGGCATTACCGAGGAAGTTACGGGCGTCGATCTCGTCGTACGCCAGATCCGCATCGCAAACGGCGAAATTTTAGAGCTTGAGCAAAGCGATATTAAGCCGCACGGCTACGCGATCGAAGCGCGTATCACCTCCGAAAACGTCTGGAAAAATTTCACCCCGGTCCCCGGCACCGTTAGCGATTATTATCCAGCACTTGGTCCTTCCGTGCGCGTCGATAGCCACATCTACAAAGGTTATAAAATTCCGCCGTTTTACGACTCGCTTCTAGCCAAGCTCATCATCAAAACCACCGACTACGACCTGGCCGTTAATAAGCTAGAGCGCGCGCTGAAGGAGTTTCGCATCGAGGGAGTGCGTACGATCATTCCGTTTTTGCTCAGCATCAGCAAGTCGCGCGAGTTTCGACTAGGCTTTTTCGACACGAGCTACGTAGAGAAAAATTTAGACAAAATTTTAGAAAACACCATGGACGATATGCAGCCGAATAAAAACGAAGCGATCGCCGCCATCATCGCTGCGATGTGCAAATCTGCGCGGATTTAGGAAAGAGCATGGATTTTTTAGATAGCCTAAAAGATATAAAAAAGGATATGCTTAAGGATAAAGCGGCAAGCTCCGCGCCCAAAAAGCCTAAAAAGAGGGATTCAAATCGCGACGAGTTTAAAGATATTTTCAGAGATGATGATTTAAGCTTGCAAAGCGGAAGCGGCCTAGACGGCGTCGCGACGGAAGAGCTCGACGTAGCCAAAGAGAGCATCGCCGCACGCGAAAAGCGCCTCAAAGATGAGTTTTTAAAATACGTGGACGCGGCAAACATCAAAAAGCTGAATGACTGAAATTCCATTTTGTACGCTGGATTTTTCTTGCCCCTATCTGGACGGCAGAGCCGCGCGCAGCGAATATCTCTACATAAAAGACTGCGACTTTGAGTATAATTCAAGCTTAGTGCAGCACGGCTACCGCCGCTTCGGCAGATATTTTCAAAAGCCCATTTGCGCAGCCTGTGCGGAGTGTAAAAGCCTACGCATCGATGCCGCAAATTTTAAATTTAGCAGATCGCACCGCCGCGTCTATAAAAATAATCGCACGACCGCCTATGTATGGCAATCTCGCCCGCTTTTAAACGATGCGCGTTTGGAGCTTTTCGCGCTTTATCACGACTACATGCATCTAAAAAAGGGCTGGCCTCTGCAAGAGATCGATTTTGAGCGATATGATGAAATTTACGTCCAAGGTCACGGCGACTTCGGCAAAGAAATCTCTTACTACGGCGAGGACGGGCGGCTTATCTGCGTCGATCTCATCGATATCGTGGATGACGGCATCAGCTCGGTGTATTGCTACTACGATCCGTATCTGCCGCATCTAAGTCTGGGTAAATTTTCGCTTTTAAAACAGATCGAGTTCGCCCAAGATCTGGGGCTGCGCTGGATCTATCTGGGCTACGCGGTTGAGCAGTGTCCAAGCCTAGCGTATAAATTTAGCTACGAGCCGTATGAAATTTTAAACTCATACGTAGAGCTTGACGCTCCCGCCGTGTGGGAGGGGCGCGTAGAGGGGTAGGTTCCGCGTGCGGGCGCCAGGAGCAGCCTAGACATAGGCGCTGCGTAGAATGGTAAGTTTTGCGCATCCGTATAGCGACAGCGCGCAGTGGCCGAGATTGTACCGCCGCGTAGAATTCACTCGCGCGCAGATATGACGCGGTATGTAAAAGTGCCTCTCATCGTTAAAATTTACGCTAAAATTTCGCACGCTATGAGTCTTTAAGGCTTTTGAGTCACGGCAGGAGTTAAAATTTGCGCTGTAATTTGGCACCGCTCGACCTGCGAAAATATCCGCAGCGATAAAATTTAAGGCGATGGAATTTAAAAAGAAGGCAGATGGATTTGCAAATTTTACGGCAGACTCGGCATTTGCATGTTGCAAGACGACACGCGCGGCTTTTGATCGTACTTGGCTCTTGAGTGCGCGCGAAAAAGAGCGATTAGCTTGGCACCGCAGCGACCAGCCTCTGTTCTCTAGCAAATACCACTGCCGCGTACGTATCACAACCAAAATCGGCTGAATTTAAAGAGCCGATTTGCGCTTGCGGCGACGAGGCGCGTAAAACGCCGCAGATATTAGAAAAATATCCGTAAATTTAGCCGAAACGCAGTAAAATTTGAGCGGCAAATTTAACAAAAGGGGCGATCGTGGAAAATTTATTGTTAGCGCAGCTGCGCGAGGCGCTACCGCAGGGCATGCGCGTGCCAAGCGAACTTGAGGCGCTTTATGCGTGGATCGAAGCAAACGGCTTTTATGACGACGCGGGCGGGCGCAGACGCGGCTATCTCTACCCGCAGGATCGGCTGCAGCAGAGCTGGAGCGACGATGAGCGCGAGGGCGGCACGGACATCGTATTTTTCACGGATGAGCCGAAAAATCGCGACGAGGAGCTAAGGTATTGGTTTTACGGCGAGGATCGCGAGCTTGCCGCGGAGATCAAGCAGCGGCTTTGCGTGTTCGCAGGCAGCGGCTCGGAGGGCTCGATGTGCGCGCTATGGCTGGACGATGCGGGCGAGACGAAGATCGTACACATGGGCTCCGGCTCGGGCTCGACGATGACCTGCGTTTTGGCTCATAGCGGGCTTGATTTTTTGCGACTGCTCGCGATCGGATACGATGAGATCTGCTGGGATGAGGATTTTAGCGCGCCGCCAAACAGCGAGGAAGACGATTTTTTCGTGCATCCAAACCTGAAATTTCAGCAGTGGGTAACACAGGCGTTTAAAACGACGATCCCGCAAACCGCGGTTGAGCTCGTCACTCCCGCGCATTTGGACGACGAGAACCCGAGCGACGAGTTTTTGATCTGGGTAAATCGCGTCGCGGGATAAGGCAATTTTGCGGTAGCTTGAGCAAATATGGAATTTCGCGGATGCCTGCGGAATTTGAGCTTTAAATTCCTGATAATTTTAGCGGGCATAAGTTTGGCGGCTTTTTAATTGAAATTTAGCGGTAATAGCGCCCGTATAATGCAGTATTAATAAAATGCCGCAGCTTCATTACTCTTAAAATTTTAATAAATATCGAGCGATGGAATTTTATTTTTACGATATGGCAAGTTGCGGCGATCAAGGAATGAAGGTACGATGTTGCCGCGCCTTTAGAAATTTGCGTGAATGAGCCGAGACGCTGAATGCGGCAGAATTTTATCGGTCGCTTAAGAAAATAAAAAGCGAAAAAATAATATTGTTAAGAACTAGCTTTTATACGAAAGGAAGTAAGATGAAAAGAGCTTTTTCGGTAGTTTTAGCGATAGGTATGGCTTCGGGCGCCCTATCGGCGAAAGGTTTTGATAGAGAAGACGTGAGTGGCGCGCATAGCGAGGAAAACGGCGTGAGCGTCGGTATCGGCGTAGCATTTTATGATGGAATGTTTCGCACGGAAGATCGTACTAAAATAGCCCCAATACTAGGTATCTCCATAAATTATGGCGGATTTTACATTGATGGTATGGAGGTAGGATATAATGCGAATCTGGGCGAACATGTCTTTGCAACTATCTATGTACAGGCATTCGATGGCTGGAAAGTGAAAGCAAACAAGTTAAAACCCGGCTATCAAAGTATTCATAACCGCAATGAACAAATTGCTCTCGGTGGCGAAGTGGGCGTAAACCTCGGTGATTTTGAACTATCCGCACATGCGCAGGGCGGCAAGCGCGGCAGTAGTTATGGTGCGGAAGCATCGTATTCCGTGCCGATTTCGCAGCGATTTTCCTTGACGCCAGCGATCAGCTATGAAGTATTTTCTAGCAAGATGAGTAATTATTATTTCGGTATCGGTGAGGACGAACTCGGCGGACGCATCGGCAGCACATATAAGCCCAGTAGTGCAAGTGCAGTAGGCGTGCATCTTACGGCGCTTTACGAATTAGGCAAAGGATTTGGAGTGAGTGCTACGGCGGGCGTGGATAGATTTTCCGATGAAATTTCGCGCTCGCCGATTACGGATAGTCGCTACGAAAAAGCGCTTAGTATGGCGATTTCATATAAATTCTAAATCAAATTTTTGTCCCTTTAGGAGGATAAAATTTTACGATCAAAAGGGCGAAAGATTATGCCAGCGGATTGCGTATGCGACGCAAAATACAGCGGTGCGTGCCGTGCCAAGCAGTGCGGATGAAACGAGACGATCTTCATCCGCCACTTTTTAAAATAAAATTTTGCGACTAAAAAAGCGATTTTGCCTTTGTAAATTTTAAAATTTTGCTAAAAATTCTTCGTATTTTTCTGCACTTTTTGCGATATATTCGCTATCTGGATGAAATGAAAATCCATAGCCGAAGTGGCACGGCAGCAGCTTGGCGCCTGTAAAATTCATCGCGCATTTAAAAGGCGTGATAACTTCCTCTATGTCAAATCCGATCGTGCCGTCTTTTTTATAGTTGTTTCGCTCGTCGCCGATAGTGATCGCTAGGGCGAATTCTTTACCTTTTAGCTTGTCGCCGGTGCTGCCGTAAGCCCAGCCGTAGGCAAATACATCGTCGAACCATCGCTTTAAAAGCGGCGGATAGCTGTACCAATAAAGTGGAAACTGAATGATAATTTTATCGTGGCTTAAAAGTGACTCCTGCTCGCGCGCAACATCGATTTTGCCGTTCGGATAAGTAGCGTAAATTTCGTGAATATCAAATTTATCCGCTTGCTTTTTGGCTACCTCGCGCCACGCCTTGTTTGCGTGTGAGCTTGCCATATCGGGATGAGCGATGATGATGAGATTTTTCATATTTTATCCTTGTTTTAAATTTCTTACATTATATGTTTTTTGGCTGAAATTTTGATTTATCATCTAGCATAATATGGGTATGAAATTTCAAATGAAATTTTACTCTCACTCAAACATTACTAGCAGGCTTATAGTTTTTTGCGCATGCGATTAGAAGTTAAATTTATAAGCAAATATGGCAGACCCCAAAATCGATAGAATTTTATCTATTAGATTGTATTAAAAATTTTAAATGGTATGAAAAATGCGCCGAAAAATTCGGCGCAAATGAAAGGAATACTAATCTTATATTAGCGCAGGAGCTACTAAAAATCCTAGAGCGACCGAAAGCGCAACCATAATGGTTCCCGGAAGGAAGAATGAGTGGTTAAATACAAATTTACCGACTCTAGTCGTTCCGGTATCGTCCATAGCGATCGCGCCGAGCGTCGTAGGATAAGTAGGGAGCACGAACAAGCCCGAAACGGCTGCAAACGATGCGACTAAGATCCAAATTTGACCGGAATTTTCAGGGCTGGTCATTCCAAGTGCGGCAGCAACGGCAGGCATCATAACCTTTGTGGTTGCAGCCTGCGAGTATAGTAAGCAGCTTAGGAAATATAGCGCGACGGCTAGTACGAAAGGATACTGCGTAACGACGTTTTTAGCTACCTCTTTGATACTGTCGATGTGACCATTTACGAAAGTAGTACCGAGCCACGCGATACCGATGACGCAGATGCACGCATTCATACCGCTTTGGAAGGTGCTGGTAGAGAGCAGCTTGCCCGTATCAATCTTGCATAAAACAGCGATAAGAAAGCCGATAGTTAGCATAAAGCTGATGATCGCGCTATCTCTTGAAAGGATCGGTTTTTCTACCAAGCCGACGCTCTTTGAGATCGCAAGCGCATAGCAAACGACGATCAAAACGCCGATAGCAAATATAGCAACCGATCTTTTCGCGTAAGGCTTCGGCTCTTTATACTCCTCGGCTTTGATCTCGGCTACAAGACCTTTTGAAAGTCTCTCTTTGTAAACAGGGTCTTTTGAAAGATCGAGATCGTAGAATTTATTTACGATGAAAGCCGTGATGATCATAGCTACGAAGGTAGTAGAGATGCAGATAAACAAAAGCTTAGGATAGCTAACGCCTAGCTTCTCGCACAGACCGCTCATAGCGACGAATGCCGCCGAAATAGGGCTCGCAGTGATCGCTACCTGAGACGAAACGACCGAGAGCGCAAGAGGAGCGGAAGGTTTGATGTTCTGCGTCTTTGCGACCTCGACGATAACCGGGATCATAGAAAACGCAGTGTGTCCGGTGCCCGCTAGTATCGTAAGTAGATAGGTAACGATAGGCGCTAGGTAGTTGATCTGCTTTGGGTTTTTGCGCAAAATTTTAGATGCCACCTGAACCAGATAATCAAGTCCACCTGCGACTTGCAGCGCCGTAATCGCGGAGATTACCGATGCGATAATTAGGATAACGTCAATCGGGATATCCTTCATATCGACCTTCATGCCCAAAATGGCTAGGACGACAACGCCCAAGCCGCCTGCATAACCGACGCCCATACCGCCTAGCTTAACGCCTAGGTAGATGCCGCCTAGCAAAACGATAAATTGCAATATCACCATAAAGTCCATTGCAAAACTCCTTATAAAGTAATTTTTTTAACGGCGCGCAGAATTCTAAAGATTTCAGCAGGTAAAATCCGAATTATCTTTATAATTCAGTGGTCGGAATTCTATGCGGAATTTTATCCTAAAATTTCGCAAGTGGAATTTTACTCCACGGAAGCTAAATCTAACTTGATGAAATTCTGCATCTACGGAATTCTGCACGATCAATCTTATCTATTTAGAATTCTACTTTGCGGAATTTCGCCTATTAAATTAACCGACGAAATTCCGCGCCGCACCTAGTTTGGAACTATTTTTTGCTCATATGTGGGTTGAGCATAGATTTAGGCTCTAGGATCTTATCGATCTCCTCTTTTTTCAAATATCCGCGCTCTAGGCAGATTTCGCCGACGGATTTTCCGGTCTGAAGCGCCTCTTTGGCGATACTTGCGGATTTTTCATAACCGATGTAAGGATTGAATGCAGTAACGATACCGACGGAATTTAACACCGATTTTAGGCAAGCTTCAGGGTTTGCTTTTAGATGTTTGATAGCTTTTTCAGCTAGTGTATTCATCGCATTTTCCAAAAGCACAATCGAGTTAAATAACGCATATGCGATGCCAGGCTCAAATGCATTTAGCTCGAATTCTCCGCGCTCGGAGCAAAGCATAATAGTCACGTCGTTACCGATTACCTCATAGCAAGCCTCGCCTACGACCTCAGCGATGACTGGATTTACTTTGCCCGGCATGATGGAGCTACCCGGTTGCATCTTAGGAAGCTCGATTTCGCCTAGTCCGCATCTAGGACCGGAGTTCATAAGACGTAGGTCGTTTGCGATTTTGCTTAGGCGGACGGCTGCAGTTTTTAGAGCGCCACTAACGTGGACGAAGTCCGCAGTGTCTTGTGTGGCGGCGATGAAGTCCTCTGCGGCTTTAAATTTAACGCCGGTGATTTCGCCCAGTTTTTTCTCGACTACGTTTTTGTAATCAGGATGGCAGTTGATGCCTGTACCAATCGCCGTAGCGCCCATATTTAGGTAAGTCATCGACTCTCTAGCAGCTTTGATAAGTGCGATATCGGTTTTGATGTAGGTAGCAAAAGCGTTGAAAGTGTTTCCAAGAGTAGTAGGAACGGCGTCCTCAAGCTCCGTCCTTCCCATTTTGATGACATCTTTGTATTCTTTGGCTTTAACTTCAAGCTCTTTTTTCAAATTTTCCATAGCTTTTAGTAGATCGGTTAGCTTGGCGTAAGCGGCGACTTTGATCGAGCTAGGATAGGTATCGTTGGTGCTTTGACCCAAATTTGTGTGGTCGTTTGGATGGAGGTATTGGTATTCGCCTTTTTTATGTCCCATGCTCTCCAAAGCTATGTTAGTAATGACCTCGTTGGTATTCATATTCGTTGAAGTTCCGGCGCCACCTTGGATCATATCGACTACGAATTGATCTCTGAACTCTCCTGCGATGAGCCTGTCGCAAGCTTTTGCAATCGCATCGGCTTTTTGTGCGTCTAGGACTCCGACCTCTTTATTGGCTAGTGCAGCTGCTTTTTTGATTTGTGCAAATGCCTTGATAAAAAACGGATAGTCTTTGAGCGCTCGTCCGCTTAGATGGAAGTTCTCTAGTGCCCTAAATGTTTGCACACCGTAGTAAAAATCGTCGGAAATTTCTAATTCTCCGATGAAATCGTGTTCTTTTCTGGTCTTTGCCATAATAAGTCCTTTCGTTGAAATTGTTAATGGAATTTTAAAGCTTTTAGTATTAAAAGCAGCTTAAAACGTAACGAAAAATTAAAATTTAGAAATTAGTATGATTGTTTAAGGCTTTAAATAGAATTTTACTTAAAAAATATTTTGGAATTCGCTACTAAGGCATAATTACACTCTAATAGAAATATCGTATTGCACGCAGATTATGAAAGTGAAATTATAAAAATTCTTGTTTAGCTTAAATTATAATTTGAAAAATTTGAACTTAAAGGCGATAAAATGGAATTTTTCATTGTATTTGTATTTACTGGCGTGGAACTATTTTTTGCGTTTTATAAAATAAACATATAGGAGCGAGATTATAATGACGACAGCGAACAGAGCGATCGTAATTAGATGCAGATCTTGCTTGATTAGCTCCTCGTTTTCGCCGATGAAATATCCCAAGCTCATAAGTATTAATGTCCAAATCGCAGCTCCAAGCCCAGTAAATAGCACGAAGCGCGCGACATTCATCTTTGCAAGCCCCGCAGGAAGGCTGATGTATTGACGAATACCTGGGATTAGGCGGCAGTTAAACGTTGAAATTTCGCCATGGCGGTTAAAAAAAGCTTCGAATTTTGCAAATTTCTCCTCGGTAATGCCTACGTATTTGCCGTATTTAGCGATAATCTTACGTCCAAAAAAGTAGCATAGATAGTAATTAAACAGCGCGCCGGTGATGCTGCCGCCAAGCCCACAAACAAATGCTATAACAAAGCTCATCTGCGATTTTGAGGCCAGATAGCCTGCAGGGATCATCACTACTTCACTTGGGAAGGGAAAGAAGCTGCTTTCTAAAAACATCATCACAAAAATGCCAAGGTATCCCCAGCCCGCGACAAATTCTACGATAAAATTTACGATATTAGAAAGCATTTGAATTCCTTGATTTAATGTGTAAAAACCGGCTCCGCTTAAAATTTCGCGGAATTTAGCATCAGCAAAGCAAATAAGTTTGAAATTTAACAACCCGGCAATACAAGAGTGATCTTAAAATTTCACAAAATTTAGCGTATATAAAACAAAGGCGCGGGCTAAAATTTATCCCTACAAGTTACTGCCGCAGCGAACTTGCATATAAATTTAATAGCCTCGCGCCTTAAAATTAAACTATTTTGCGTATTCGATGTTTAGTTTGCCGAATAGCTCATTAGCCTTGTCATCGATTTTTTTGTTTACTTTGCTTGGAAGTAGCTGATTTTTGATGAGATCTTTTACCTTTTCAAACGGCATAGTCTCAGCCTTTTTGCTACCCTCTTTATAGATGATATGATATCCGAATTGTGTCTTTACCGGCGTTTTGCTCATCTCACCATCTTTTAGTGCAAACGCTGCTTTTTCAAACTCCGGCACCATCATCCCTTTGCCAAAAGAGCCCAAATCGCCACCGTTTTCTTTAGCACTTGGATCGATTGAAATTTCTTTAGCTAGCTTATTAAATTCCTCTTTTAAATTCTCTTTTTTGACTTTTGATAGCTTCGCAATCGCGTTTTTAGCAGCCTTTTCGTCTGCTACTAAGATATGACTTGCGGTAACGGAATCTGGTTGCATGAAATTTTGTTTATTTTCATCATAAATTTTTTTAGCTTCCTCGTCGCTGACGCTTACGTCTTTAGCTTGCTCGCGTTGCCATAGATTAAATGCAATGCCATCTTTAGCAAGCTCTAGCTGATGTTTATATTCGTCGCTGTTTTCAATACCTGATTTTTTCGCCTCTGCGATTAGAAGTTTGTATTTGATTAGATCGTCGATTAGTTTTTTCTTCTCATCGGCGGTTGGTTCCTGTCCGCCGTGCTGCATACCTTGAGCCAAAAACGGTGCGACATCCTCATCCGTAATAGTGATATTTGCGTCTTTTGCAGTAGCCAAAACGCCTGCATTAAGCGAAGATATAGCCATAGCGGCAACAAAGCTGAAAGATAAAATTCTTTTCATTATTTTTCCTTTATTCGGTAAATTTCGCGCAATTATAAAAAAAGATAGTAAACAAAATAGCGAATGCCAGCAAATTCGGCGCGAATCCTGCGCCGAATTTTAAAAAGAGGAGGAGTTAAAACGATGGAATGATTGCGCCTTTATATTGCGTCTCGATAAACTTTTTCACCTTTTCGCTTTGGATCGCTTTATCTAGCGCCTTGATTTTAGGGCTGTTTTCGTTGCCTTCTTTAACACTGATGACATTTGTGTAAGGGTTGCCCTCAGCCTTTTCTAAAAATAGCGAATCTTTGATCGGGTTTAAATTTGCGTTAAAGGCAAAATTTGAGTTGATAACCGCAATATCGACATCGCCCAGGGTGCGTGGAAGCGCGGCGCCTTCAAGCTCTAAAATTTCTAAATTTTTAGGATTTTTCGTGACATCTAACGGCGTGCGAAGCTTGGCGTTTTGATCTACTTCGATGAGCCCCGCGACTACGAGCAGATCAAGAGCGCGGCTTTCGTTAGTCGGATCGTTTGGCACGGCAACTTTGGCGCCGTTTTTAAGATCTTTTAAATTTTTAATCTTATGGCTGTAGATGCCCATCGGCTCTAAATGCACGCCCACGGTCGCTTTTAATTTTGTGCCTTTATTAGCGTTAAATTCCTCCATATACGGCACATGTTGGAAAAATCCGGCATCTACGTCGCCGCTATCGGTAGCGAGGTTCGGGGTTACGTAGTCGTTGAAAACCTTGACCTCAAGATCGTAGCCTTGGGCTTTTAGATCAGGCTTAATCTGCTCTAAAATTTCGGCATGCGGTATCGGAGTAGCGGCGACTACGATTTTTTCGGCAAGAGCGAAGCTGACGACGCTGGCGCTAAGAAGCGAAGCGAGAAGAAATTTCTTCATATTTAATCCTTTTGGTTAAAATTTCGCGGTATTATAGCAGGTAGAATTTTTAATGTCAAGTGTTTTTATATGATTTTTTAAAATTTTATCTAAAATATTCTAAAATTCGATATTTTTATATATATTTAAATACTACATTTTATTGTATAATGCAGAATTGGCACGCTTTAATGAGCGCTTTACATAAATTCCGCTAAAATCGCAAAATTTAAAATTTTAAAAAAGGGCTAAAAATGGCAGATTTTTACGACGCGAAAGCCGTAGAGGAGAGCTTTTATAAAATTTGGGAGCAGCGCGGTTATTTCGAGATCGACGGCAATAAAGATATCCAGCAAAAAGGCAAAAACTTTTGCATTATGATGCCACCTCCTAACGTCACCGGAGTGCTTCATATCGGGCACTCGCTAACTTTTACATTGCAAGATATTATGACGCGATACAAGCGAATGGACGGTTACAAAACGCTGTGGCAGCCGGGGTTAGACCACGCAGGCATTGCGACGCAAAACGTCGTCGAGCGCGAGCTTTTGGCGCAAGGGATCAAAAAAGAAGAGATAGGGCGCGAGGAGTTTTTAAAGCACGTTTGGCACTGGAAGGAGCAAAGCGGCGGGCAGATCGTAAAGCAGATGAAGCGCCTTGGCGTCACGCCTGCGTGGAGCAGACAGCGCTTTACGATGGATGAGGGGCTTAAAAACGCCGTTCGCAAAGCATTCGTAAGCTTATACAACGCGGGGCTCATCGTGCGCGGAAACTACATGGTAAACTGGTGCACGCACGACGGCGCGCTAAGCGATGTAGAGGTCGAGCACAAGGAGAACAAGGGCAAGCTTTATTATTTGCGTTACTACTTTGCGGACGGACAAAATTTATCAAATTTAAATGGATGCCGAGCACCAAATTTAAATAAAAATTCTGTTTCAAATTTAACTCAAAATGACGAGGCAAAGTATCGCGATGAAGATTTGCAGGTTGTGCAGAATTTTGCGAGCGCAGATAGAACGGATGGTTCATCAAGCGAGCAAAATTTAGCGGCAAATTCGAGCGAGAATTTTGCATTAAATTTAAGCAAGCAAGCCGAAGTATCGTGCGATGAATTTGTGGGTTGCAAGGCGAGCGCGAATGAGGCGAACGAGGCGCAAAATTTAATCCAAAAGGGCGAGGCGAATTATCGCAAAGAGAGGCGAGGCGGAGTGGATTTTGGCGACGGGAGCGCACTACTCGTGCGTGAGCAAGAAAAAATCCAGTCCAACGAAGCCTATCAAAGCGAGAATTTGCCGTATATCGTAGTGGCTACGACGCGCCCCGAAACCTACTTCGGCGACACTGCGGTGATGGTAAATCCAGCGGACGAACGCTATAAAAATTTGATCGGTAAAAAAGTAGTGCTGCCGCTAATCGGCCGCGAGATAGAGATCATCGCCGACGAATACGTCGATATGAGCTTCGGAACGGGCGCCGTGAAGGTCACGCCCGCGCACGATACCAACGACTACGAGGTCGGCAAGCGCCACGAGTTGGAGTTTATCACGGTATTTGACGAAAAAGGAATTTTAAACGAGCAGTGCGGCAAATTTCAAGGCCTAGAGCGACTTGCCGCGCGCGATCAGATCGTAGCGGAGCTTGAGAGGCTGGGCTTTATCGAAAAAATCGAGGACTACGAAAATCAAGTCGGCTACTGCTACCGCTGCAAAAACGTCGTCGAGCCGTACATCTCGCAGCAGTGGTTCGTGCGCGCAGATATCGCAAAAGAGGCGATCTCTAAGGTAAATTCCAGCGAGGCGGAATTTTTCCCGAAGCACTGGATCAATAGCTTCAACGCCTGGATGCGCGAGCTGAAGGACTGGTGTATCAGCCGTCAGCTGTGGTGGGGGCATAGAATTCCCGTGTTTTACTGCGACTGTGGCCATCAGTGGGCCGATGAGCGAGAAGCCCCCGATGTCTGTCCGAAATGCGGCGGCAAAAATTTTACTCAAGATCCCGACGTGCTCGATACATGGTTTTCAAGCGGCCTTTGGCCGATCAGCACGCTTGGTTGGGGCAACGGCGAGGCTCTGAAAAACGAGAAGTGGTTTGAGGAGGATTTGAGCGAATTTTATCCAAATACCATGCTGATTACCGGCTTTGACATTTTGTTTTTCTGGGTCGCGCGCATGATGTTTCAGTGCCAAAACGCTATGGGCGAGCTGCCGTTTCGCGACATCTACCTGCACGCCTTAGTTAAGGACAAAGATGGCAAAAAGATGAGCAAATCGAGCAAAAACGTAGTCGATCCGCTGCTAAAAATAGACGAATTTAGCGCCGATATTTTGCGCTTTACCCTTACGATTTTGTGCGTACAGGGGCGCGATCTGCGCCTTAGCGACGATAAGCTTTTGATTTACCGAAATTTTACGAATAAGCTCTATAACGCGAGCAAATTTTTGCTTTTAAACGCCTCTAAATTCGACGATTTAGACGCGGCGCGGATCAAAACGAGCCTCGGCAAATATATGCTTTCGCGCTTTAACTGCTGCGTGGGCGCGGTGCGGGAAAATTTAGACGAATATCGCTTCAACGACGCTGCGACAGAGCTTTATAAGTTTTTTTGGGACGAGTTTTGCGACTGGGGCATTGAGCTTAGCAAGGCGGACAAGGCCGCGATAGGCGAGCTGGGGATGATTTTTAAAGAAGCGATGAAGCTGCTAAGCCCGTTTATGCCGTTTCTAAGCGAGTATCTGTATCAGGAGCTAAGCGGCACGAAGCTGCAAGACGCGCGCTCCATCATGGTGATGCGATACCCGCAGCCGGGTGGGCGCGACGAGCGGATCGAAGAGCTATTTTCGCTCGTTATCGAAGCGATCGTTAGCATTCGCCGCGCAAAGGCGACGATCGAGCTCGGCAATGCGCGCGTAGCAAAAGCCTACGTCAAATCGGCAGTCGATCTAAGCGCCGCCGCGGACTACATCAAAACGCTTGCCAAGGTGGACGAGGTGGAATTTACGCAGCAAAACATCGCAAATTCCGCCCGCGACGTGAGCGAGAGGTTAGAAAGCTTCGTGCCGCTTGAGGGGGTCGATCTTAGCGGCGTGATTTCGCGTCTTAACGCGCAAAAAGCAAAGCTGCAAAAAGAGATCGAAAAGCTCTCTGCAATGCTTGGCAATGAAAAATTTATCTCCTCCGCGCCCGCTGACGTCGTCGCCGCAAACCGCGAAGGGCTGCAAAGCGCGCAGGAAAAATTCGCCAAAGTATGTGACGAGCTAAAGGCGTTTGGTGAGTAGTCCGCTCGTTTGAGTCTAAATTTAAATCAAGGAGAAAAATATGTCAAAAGGTAGTATCGGTGGATTTACATTAGGCACGGTCATAGCCGTCGCACTATCATGGGGAGTCAATAAAAGCATAATGTGGGCGATAATCCACGGATTTTTAAGTTGGTTATACGTGATTTATTATTTCCTACTGAGGTAAAATTTCATCGGCGGCGCGCCGTTTTACGCGCTAAATTTTAAAATTTATCAAGGATAAAAAATGAGCGAAAAAATAAAAATAGCGGTTTTGGGATATGGAAATTTAGGTCGCGGCGTAGAGCTTGCCGCGCGAAATAGCATGGATTTGCAGCTTTCGGCGGTTTTTAGCCGCAGAAATCCAAGCGAAGTAAAAACATGCGGCGCTCCGGTATTTAGCGCGGATGAAATTTTATCGCACAAGGGCGAATTCGATGTTTTGGTGCTTTGCGGCGGTAGCGCGACGGATCTACCGACGCAGACGCCCGAGTTTGCGCGGAGCTTTAACGTCGTCGATAGCTTCGATACGCATGCAAAAATCCCGGAGCACTTCGCCGCGGTAGACGCCGCAGCCAAAGCGGGCGGAAATGTAGGCATCATCGCCGTGGGCTGGGATCCGGGACTGTTTTCGCTAAGCCGCCTATTTGGCGAGAGCGTGCTGCAAAACGGCAGCAGTTATACGTTTTGGGGTAAAGGTGTGAGTCAAGGCCACTCCGACGCTATCCGCAGGATCGAGGGCGTTGTGGACGCGCGCCAATACACCGTGCCGATAGAAAGCGCCTTGAAGCGAGTTCGTGCGGGCGAAAACCCGAGACTTAGCACGCGTGAAAAACACCTGCGCGAGTGCTATGTCGTAGCCGAGGACGGCGCCGATAAAGCGCGCATCGAGCGAGAGATAAAAACGATGCCGAATTACTTCGCCGACTACGACACGAGCGTGCATTTCGTAAGTCTTGAAACGCTAAAAAAAGAGCATGGCGGTATCCCACATGGGGGATTTGTTTTGCGAAGTGGAGCGACGGGCGAGCGCGGCGAAAATAAACATTTGATCGAGTTTTCGCTAAAGCTTGATTCAAATCCGGAATT
>NZ_CALIBB010000091.1 GCF_938045595.1 uncultured Campylobacter sp. | reverse complement strand
ATTTCATATCAAGTATCGGCGAGACGAAGAGGCAGTCGCTAAGCTTTTCGTCGCGGAAGCTTTGCAGGCCGAGCCATGCCCCTAGGCTAACGGCAAACAGCGCGACCTCGTCCCAGCGCTTCTTTGCATACGATAAAATTTCGCGAAATTCCAAAATAGCGCGTCGCGGATCGTAAGAAGCGGGCTCGTGCCGCCTCTGTCCGTGTCCGGGCAAGTCAAAGCTAATAACCTGCCGGCCTTGCTTGCAAACGACGGAAGCCAAAAGCTCCGCATCCTCCTTGCTTCCGCATTGCCCGTGAGCGTAGATATAAACCCTTTCCGAGCGACTCCCCCAAACGGCGGCGGGAATGCCGCGTATCTCAATTGCGCTCTTTTGCATTTTGCTCCGTCCCTCCGAAATTTCTTGCGCCGCTATCGGTATTTTACGGCAACGTCGCAAATGAAGCGGTGAATATTGCCGAAAATTTGATGCACTATGCTACGGGTTGCCCGCAACTAGCGATAAATTTTAAAATTTTACGCGCGAGCTGCGCCTGCCGCTTTGTTTTAAAATTTAGCCGCACGAAATTTCAGGCGGCATGATTTTGGTTCTTGCAGCGCAATTAAATTTTTATGTCGTAGAATTCTGCAGGTTGCGAAATTTAAAATTTAAGGCCACGCAAATTTTATCGCGACTCGTGCAAAATTTTAAAATTTTACGTTTGCTTTATTTGCAGGCTATGCGAGCCGCGAATAAATACTTCTTAAATTTCAGATTCCAAGCGGGCTCACGCCTCAGAAGGTAAATTTGCGCTAATTTCATAAGCCGCGCTCAAGATGCGGTTTTTAAAATTTCGGTGCTTGATAGCGCCCGCAATCGCGCTGTGTTTGCCATGAGCACATCCAAAAAGCTTAAAAAATCAATCCTGCGGCGCCGAGCTTGAGCCCTAAAGAGATAACTATCAAAACCCCAAGCCCCGCGAAAAAGCCCGCCAGCACGTCATCCAGCATCACGCCGAGCCCGCCCGGCACATCGCGATCCACGCGCCCGATGATCGAGGGTTTGCGGATGTCGAAAGCCCTGAAAAACAGCAGCGCCAAAATCATCGCAACGATCGAGATCCTGCTGCTCTCAAAGCCCGCGATCAGCTCCCGCAGCGGCAGCGAAAAGATCTCGCCCACGGGCGCTGCAACGCACATCGCGATCCACACCCCCACGACCTCGTCGATGACGATCTCGCTGTTATCGTGCGCGCCTACCCGCCTTTCGTAATCGCTTACGATCTTAAGCGAGACGAAAAAGACGAGAGCGGCGCACAAAAACAGCGTCACTTCGCCCGCTAGCATCAAAATCGCAAGACCTACTATCCAGCCTGCGATGCTGCCCCAGGTGCCCGGTGCGGGCTTTAGTAGCCCCGCGCCGAAAAATGTAACGAAAATTTTATCCATAATTGTCCTTTTGAATTTTGCTTTTTAAAATTTTACCGCTTATTTTAATTAGAGCATCTGCTCGCGCGAAAATTTTAAATTCGCTTACGCGCAGAATTTTAAATTTCATTCGTGCATATAGAATTTAAATTTTGCCCGCCTACACGAAATCAGTTCTACTCGCTCGCCACGAATTTTGCTCACTAACGTAGGAATTTTAAAATTCTACTCATTTGCGTAAAAATTTTAAAATTTTGCTCGCTTGCGCGGAGATTTCAAATCCGTCCGCCAACGCACGGCATTTTGCGCGAGCGAGCAGTCGTTGCGCCTCGCCCAAATTTATGCACTGCGACTTACTGCGAGCATCTGGCTAAATTTAAACTTGCTCGTCGAAAGCTTAAATTTTAGATCCGCTACACTGCTAATTTACGCATATGCCGCGCCTTAAAATTTTAAATCCGCTTCGCCGCATGATTTTATTGCGTCGTTATAAATTTGCTACGAAGCCAAGACTTTAAAATTTAAAGCTCGTTTTACCGCACCGCTTGTTTTAAAAATTTAGCTTCGTCGCGCCACAAAATTTTATGCCAAATCTGCGTCCGCCGCTCTTTATGCTATAAAATTCCGTGCAGTTCATTCTTCCGCACTATGGAATTTTACTTTACGTCTAGCCGCCGTAAATTCTAACGTAGCGAAATTTTACCCTCTGCCTAGCTTCTGCAAATTCCACGTCATTTTTTGCGTTGCGCCCTCGAGAGCTACGTCTTTAGCGCGCTGGTTTGATACAGCTGCATAAGCTGCTCGTAAAACTCGCTTTCACCGTGGCTCTGTAAGATCCCGCTGTTTGGAAAAAGCTCGTCGTAGAGCTTTTGCAGATCCGAAAAACGTGCGGGAAAAAGCTCGCTTAAAATCATCGCCGAGATCTCTTTACGCATAAAAATCGCGGGCGGCAAGATCCCCGCGCGCAGCAGTGCCTTGAGGTTTTGCGTGCGGTAATGCACGTGATGATGAGCGCCGTGAGGGCAGTTTTTGGTGCTTACGAGAACCTTGCACTTCTCGCAATAGACGTATTCCGGCATCAGCAAAATCTCGATTTCGCCGCGTTTTTGATACTCGTCCAGCACCGAATGCACGCCGCCACCTTCGAAAAATAGCTCCATATTCGCGTGATTTTGCCCAAAAATTATTTTGTTTATACCTAAATTTTTTGCGATCGCGCATTGCAGGGCGGGCTTGTCGTCAAAAATCGCAAGCGAGCCCAGATCGATCATCATGGCGCGTTGCGCAACCAAAAAATTTTGCAGCAAATAGCTTAGCGTTTTTTTGCGTAGTTCGTAGGGCAGGGCATCCGTGCTATTCGTGCCGGTTAAAAAAATCACCACGAAATCCGCCTTGTCGATCATATGCCTAATCAGCCGCTCATGCACGCGGTGGATCGGATCGGCGCATGTAAAAAACGCTGAAATTTTAGGCGCGGCAAGCGAGCTTGCGACTTTTTTTATGCGCGCGATTTGCTCTGCAAGACCATTTTTTAGCAGCGTGATGCGCCCCTGCACTGCAGTTTGCTCTGCGTATGCGTTTTGAAATATCGAGCCTGCGATCTCGCTTGCGCTTGGAGCATAAACGTCGCTAACGTCTATGCGCGCGACAAGCTCGCAAGAAGCGGGATTTTTGATGAAATTTTCGGTGGAATTTGAGATAAAATTTCCCGCTGAATTTGCTACGGATTTTGCATCTGCGCTGCAAACGCGATTGATCGCAGAATTTTCGGTAAAGCTCCGCGCGGAATTTACCGCAGAATTTGCACCGGAGCTTTTCGCCAAATCCAAAGTGGCGTTTTTCGCAGATTTTGCATCTGCGCTGCAAGTAAAAATTTGATCATAGCTCGCAGCAAGGCTTTCTATATGGTTTAAGCCCTCGCTTGTGGCGTTTATAGTGCTTTGCGCACTTGCAGTGCGCGCGAAATCCGTGCCGCTTTTCGCAAAACTCTGCTCGTTTTGCGCCACGGCAGAAACCCCATCCTGCAAGTTGAGCGATCCTTTAGCTAGCAAATACGCGCCGTTCTCGCTGCTAAGCAAATTTTCGGTGCGTTCAGCTATGCCGTCCTTACTAAGATAAAGCTCCAAAATATCGCCCTTTTTTGCGTCCGCGCAGGAAAAAACGAAATTTATACCGCAGATGCTAAGCTTGCTTGGGCGCAGTAGCTCGCAGCTCTTGCCGAAAGCCCCGTTTGCGAGCAGGCTCAGGACGTTTAGGTCGGAGCGCGAGATCTCTATCTTGCGGATTTGCGTTGCGCTATTATTTGCGCCTTTGCTCTCGCTTCCGGCTTGCTCTGCTTTTAAATTCCATGCCGCTCCCTTAGCTCGCGCTTCATCTTTTCTGGCATTACTCGCCCTTGACGCTTCTAAATTCCGCACCGTTTTTAAATCGCGCTTTGCTTTTGAATTTTGTCTTGCTTTTGAATTTTGTCTTGCTTTTGAGTTCTGCGATGCTTTTAAATTTTGCTTCGCCTTTAAATTTAGCGCCGCATCGCTCGAAGCTCTTGCGACGTTTAGAGTTTTTGTGCCGCTTAAAATTCCTTCACTTTCAAGCGGTTTTATTTCGTTTAAATTGCCGGTATCGCGTGAAATTTCTGTCCCGTCTGCGATCCATGCCGAGCGCGCGCGGCTATTTTTTTCTTGCGATGCCATATTTTTTCCTTTTCTCCCAAAGCGATTTTCGAGAAATCCCAAGTGCCGCCGCCAGATCGGAGTCGAAATACTCGTCTTGGTGCGCTACGATCGTGAGCTTTACGTATTCTTCGATGCTTAAAATTTCACTGCGTTCTTTGCTGCTGCTAAGCGTAATTTCGTCGTTAAAACCCTTTTGCGCGCCGATGGATCCGGCAATTAGGCGCATGGATTTGGTTTTGCTTAGAAATTTTTCCTTCTGCGCGCCGCTTAGGCTATCAAAATCTGGTGCGTAAAAAATCTCCGCGCCGCGTTCTAGCAGCTCAGGGCCTTGTGCGGATAAAATTTTAAGGCGCGATTTTAGCGCAAGCGCGATCTTAAATACCGCCGCAGCTCGCGCTGCCGCATCGCCGCGCAAAAGAAGCGGGAATTTTATCTGCGCTAAACGCGCGGGCGGTATTTCGCACGAAAGAGAGATCTCTTTAAGCAGCGCTTCGTAGGCTTCGTTTTGCGATTTTAGCGAGCGAAACTGCGCGTAATGCTCGATCTTTTTGATGAGTTCCTCTATCATAAAGGGCTTTTGGATATAATCCGTTGCGCCCGCTTTTACGGGGTTTAGCACCGTTTCGCTATCGACGTAAGCGACCATTAAAATTATGATCGAGCGCCTAAATTTCTCGATCAGCGGATAAAAGCTCGCGCCGCTCCAGCTTGTAGAAAGTAACACCGCCTCAAACTCCTCCGTAAGGCCCGCCGTGGCCGCTAAGCTTGCCGCGTTAGTGCATTCATGCCCAAGCGCGCCAAGCTTGTTTGCGATACTTTGAGCAAGATAGCTTTCGCTCTCGATTATTAAAATTTTCATACGTCCTGCGCCTTTGCTGCGTGCTTTTGCCAGTCGTAAAATTTTAAGCTTACCGCAGCCTGCGCGGCGATACCCTCACTTCTGCCCGTAAATCCCAGCCCTTCGGTCGTGGTTGCTTTGACATTTACGCGGGCGCAGTTTAAAATTTCGCTCAGAACCTCTTGCATCTGCGCTTTGTAAGCGCCGATCTTCGGACGCTGCGCGATGATCGTAATATCGGCATTTACGAGCTCATAGCCGTAGCCTCTGACGCGCCGCATTACCTTTCGTAACAACTCCTTGCTGTCCGCGCCTTTAAGCTTAGCGTCGCCGTCGGGGAACAGCTCGCCGATATCGCCCAGCATCGCCGCGCCGCAAATAGCGTCGATTAGGGCGTGGATCGCTACGTCGCCGTCGCTGTGTGCGATCAGCGCGAACTCGCACGGGATCTGCACGCCGCCGAGCACGATGCTCGCGCCTTTTTCAAGCGCATGCACGTCGTAACCCGTGCCGCAAAAAATATCGCGCGAGCATGGTTTTAAATTTAGCGCCGCCAGATCGCTTGCGCGCGTGATCTTAAGCGCGCCCGCTTCGCCTTTTATAAATTCCAACCGCCCGCCCGCGCTGCCGATCGCCGCGCTGTCGTCGGTAAAAATTTCGCTTCCCTCAAGCGCCTTTTTAAGCAGCGCCGTGCGCGAAAGCTGGGGCGTCTGGATAAGGCGTAGCTCCTCTCGCTCCACAATGCGCTCGCCGAGGTAGGTCGTGTCGTTTACGCCAAGATATGGGCTGATACAGTCCGCGCCGCCTAAATTTCGTACCAGCGAGGAGATCAGCTCGGGCGAAATTTGCGCGCGAGCTACGTCGCTTACGAGCACGAGTTCGCTCTCTACGAGCTGCAGCGCACTTTTTAGCGAGCTTTGGCGATTTGCACCGCCTGGGGCGAAGTAAAATTTTAAATTTGCAGAGCCGCGTTCATCTGCGCCGCGCTCCGCGCTTTCGCCGCGCGCCGAGGCTAAACTGCACGCATAGAGGCGCTTGCAATAGCTCATGTCCTCCTCGTTTACGGCGATTATGATTTTTTTAAATGGGTGCGCCCGCGCGATATTTTGCGCGACGTATTGCCAAAGCGGCAGCTCGCCCACGCGCAACCACTGCTTTTTGACGGGGAGCTCAAACCTGCTCGAATCGCCCGCGGCGAGCAAAATCAGCGATATATCTTTCAAATTTTATCCTTGAAATTTTGTTACGAAATTATACGTATTAAAAATGAAAGCAAAATTAATCGCGGCTTGCGCGCTAAAATATCTTAATCTTAGGCGTAAATTTACGCGGCGCGGCGGCGAAATTTCAGCCTGCGTTACGAAAATAAACGGCAAAAGAAAAGTAAGGATTAATGAAATTTGTTATATTATACGCGCATTTTTAAGAAGCGAGGCGAAAATGACTGAAAGCTGCGTATCGCAGATCTATTTTGCAAAAAAGGGTGAGCTGACGCCGCAGATGAGAGAGGTCGCGCAAAGCGAGCGCATGGACGTGCGGGCCTTGTGCGATCTCATCGCGCAAGGAAGAGCGATCATCCCCGCAAACGTTAATCACAAAAGCCTAAAACCCGTCGGTATCGGGCGCGCGCTGCGGTGCAAGATCAATGCAAACATCGGCTCCTCGGGCACGACGAGCGATATTAAGGGCGAGCTGGAAAAGCTCGAGGTCTGCTTAAAGTGCGGCGCCGATACGGTGATGGATCTAAGCACGGGCGGCGATTTGGACGAGATCCGCGCCGCGATAATCGAGCGCTCGCCCGTACCCATAGGCACGGTGCCGATCTATCAGATGATCCATGAGCTGGGCGATATTAAAAATTTAAAAACGAGCGCTATTCTTAGTACGATCGAGAAGCAGGCGCGGCAGGGAGTGGATTATTTCACGATCCACGCGGGCTTTAAGCTCGAGTTTATGCCGCTGCTGTCCCGTCGCAAAATGGGTATCGTAAGCAGGGGCGGCTCGCTGATAGCGTCGTGGATGATGAAATTTCATAAACAAAACCCCTTCTACGAAGCGTTTGATGAAATTTGCGATATCTGCGCCGCCTACGACGTATCGCTATCTCTGGGCGACGGCTTGCGCCCGGGTTGCTTATACGATGCGACCGATAGGGCGCAGCTTAGCGAGCTTGAAATTTTAGGCGAGCTGGCCCTGCGCGCGAATGAAAAAAACGTGCAGGTGATGATCGAGGGTCCGGGGCACATCCCGTTTAACGAGATCGAGCTTAATATGCAGCTAGAGCGCAAGCTCTGCCGCGACGCGCCGTTTTACGTGCTGGGGCCGCTTCCGACCGACATCGGCGCGGGCTACGATCATATCAGCTCGGCTATCGGCGGGACGATGGCTGCGTATTGCGGCGCAAGCATGCTCTGCTACGTAACGCCGAAGGAGCATCTGGGGCTTCCCAATGCAAAAGACGTCAGAGAGGGCATCATCGCGCACAAAATCGCCGCTCATGCCGCGGACGTCGCGCTAGGCAAAGCGGGCGCGATAGAGCGCGATCACGCGATGAGCGATGCGAGGTATAATTTTGATTGGAACAGGCAGTTTGAGCTTAGCTTCGATCCTGCGCATGCGCGCGAACTGCACGACGAGAGCCTGGGCGATGAAATTTACAAGGGCGCGGAGTTTTGCTCGATGTGCGGGCCGAAATTTTGCGCATATAAAATCAGTAGAAATTTAACCGAAAATAAGGAGAAAGAATGAGTAAAGACGAAGTCTTAAATTTGCTTAAAAGCGTGATCTATCCGGGCTTTTCTAAAAGCATCGTGGATTTTGGATTTGTAAAAGAGGTCGAGATCGGCGATAGAATTTTCGTAGGGATCGAAATCCCCAGCGCCAAGCCGGAGATCGCAGCAGAGCTTAGATCGGCGGTGCAAAAGGCGCTCGGCGCGGACGTGGAAATTTTAATCAAACAGCCCAAGATCGCCGAGGAAAAGAGCAACTCTCGCAGCGGCAAAAATATCGCGCCGCAGATCAAGCATTTCGTGATGATCAGCAGCGGCAAGGGCGGCGTAGGCAAGAGCACGACGACGCTAAATTTAGCCATCAGCACGGCAAAGCTCGGCAAGAGAGTGGGGATTTTGGATGCCGATATATACGGGCCGAATTTGCCGCGAATGCTAGGAGAGGATAAGACGCAAGCAAGCGTCGTGGGGCAGAAACTAAAGCCGATCTTAAGCCACGGCGTGGAGATGATGAGCATGGGCGTGCTGATGGAGGAGGGCGCGAGCCTCATCTGGCGCGGCTCGATGATAATGAAGGCGATCGAGCAACTGCTAAAAGACGTGGCGTGGAGCGATCTGGACGTGCTGTTTTTGGATATGCCTCCGGGTACGGGCGACGCGCAGCTTACCTTAGCGCAGAGCGTGCCGGTGACGGCGGGCGTGTGCGTCACGACGCCGCAGACGGTCGCGCTGGACGACAGCGCGCGCGGGCTTGATATGTTCGAAAAGCTCCATATCCCGATCGCAGGCCTTATCGAGAATATGAGCGGCTTCATCTGCCCCGATAACGGCAAGGAGTACGATATCTTCGGTCGCGGCGGCGCGCAAAAGCTGGCGCAGCGATACAACACCGAAGTAATCGGCGAGATCCCGATCGAGATCGCTATCCGCGAGGGCGGCGACAGCGGCAAGCCGGTAAGCTTCTACGCGCCAGATTCTTTAAGCGCAAAGCGCTACGAAGATGCCGCGCGCAAGCTGTGGGAAAAGATCGAGAAGATCGATCGCGAGGAGCTGGCGGACAACTCCGCGATCCAGCCGGTGATGGACGGCAAGAGCGCCTGCTCGAATTAGGGCATTGACGGGCGCGGCGTCGAATTTCTCTTGAATTTTGCAGATTGAAATTCAACGCGGAATTTCATAGTTTGAAATTTCACGCCTAATTTCGCTGCAAATTTTATAATGCTCGCAAAATTTCGGTATGCAAATCCGTCATAGAATTTTGCCCGTAAATTTAGTGGGTAAAATTTAACGCGGGTTTTGTGGCTTGGAATTTCGAGCCGAATTTTGTAGCTCGAAATTCTGCGTTAAAATTTCGCTGCGATTTTGTCGCGAAATTTTATGGCGCCAGTAAAATTTTTGTGTATAGAATTTCGTGTAGAGTTCCGTAGCGCGAGTTTTTATACTAAATTTTAGAGCTTTAAATTTCACTTTGATTTTGAGCAAATTTATAGCGCTCACAAAATTTGGGCAGATGAAATTTCGAGCTACAATTTTACCCAAGCTTCGTTGTTTGAGGGTTCAGATAAAATTCTAAGCGCAGAATTTAACGGCGCAAATTAAATTCCAAACGCGCAATTCAGCGAGGTAAAATTTGCCGTAGAATTCTGCCTTGGAGTTTTAAATGTAAAATTTTAAGCATAAAGCTTTGCCGTAGAATTTCAAAATGCAAAATTTATCGCTAAAACTTTGTTTTAAAATTTTAAGATGGGGCTTTAGCGATGAATTTCTGGCTTGAAATTTTATCGCGTCTAGCTTTTAGTGATAGCCGTAGCATTGCGCTAGTTTAAATTTTATTTCGCCGGGCCTTATGGCGGTGGAGTTTATCTGCGAAAGCCTCTGTAGAGTTTATTTGGGATGGAATTTTATCTGTAGTGATTGCGGAAGTGAATTTCTCGCGCAGCTGAAATTTAAGCAGCTGGAATTTCATTCGTATAGGCTGTGGAGCCAAGGCGGCAAAATCCCTAAGCCTAGGGCTTTTAGGTTTAGGGATTTTACTTTTATACGAAATAAGAAAGGTCGGTAATGAGGTTTTTGATTATTTTGGTGCTTGCATTTGCGGCGTTCGCGCAAGAGAGCAATATGCAAAAATGGGCGAAAGAGATTACCGCGGACGCGCAGATCCCGCAGGATAAGTTTTTGGCGTTTTATCTGAATAAAGATGAGCCTAAGAAAGTGGTTTTCTCTGAAAACGTCGATCGCATCAGCGTCAATTACGAAGGAAATTCCTTTCATGAAATCCCGTCTCCAAATCTTATGGCGTATTGGGTCGGCGAGTTTAATTTTGACGCCGATATCGAAAAAATGGTGCTAGGAGATTACGGCTGGTCTACGCTGGTAATCGCCGTGGACGGCACGGACGTGCTAGGTGGGACATCTAGCAATCAAAAGCGCCCGCTTACGTATAAATTTAGCAAGGGCAAGCACAAGATCGAAGCGTGGTTTTTAAATGACGCGCATTCTAGCGAGCTTTTCGTAGATTTTAAGGATGTCGAGCCCTTTTATCGTCAAAAAGACGCCGTAGCCAAGATCCCTGCGGATAAGGACTACGATCTCTGGCTGGGCGCGATCTACGAAAGCGCGCAGATGAATAATCGCGTCAAGCTAAATTTAGCCAAATCCGATAAGCCCATCGTGCTACTGCTTAGCTCATATCGCGCCGTGGAGTGGGAGATCTCAAATCCGCAAAAGAATGAAATTCTAGCCGTGTTAATTTACAACCCCATAAGTAGCGTCCGTGGTGTAAGCGGTGCGCTTTACGTCGAGGACTACAGATACACAGAGGCTGCGGATGGGCTTAAATGCGAGTGCATATCGGGCAATGTCTTTCACTGCGACGGAAGCGAGATTTATGATATGAACGGGCGCGTAAACGGAATATTTGGCAAAGGACTTGGGGCATTTGCCGGCAAGCACGCCGTAAATTCCTTAGATCTGCCGGGGCTTGTTATTACTCCGAAAATTTTAGACGACAGTAAAGCTCGCCTACTCTCGGTAGAAGCCGACCGCAAGAAATGCGAAAGCACGCCGATGGATGATGTGTTTAGATAGGATGAAATTTAAGATTTGGAGGAAAAAATGAAAATTTTAAGAGTATTTTTACTGGCTTTTTGCGTATTTCTTGCTTGTGCAAACGCTAACGACACACAAAAATGGGCGAGCGAGATCACAGCGGGCAAGCAGATTCCGGCGGATAAGTTTTTGGCTTTTTACTTAAATAAAGACGATCCGAAAACCGTCGTTTTCTCGGAAACGGTCGAAAATATAAATTTAAATTTCGCTTACGACAAGTTCCACAAAATACCTTCCGAAAAATTTATCGCCTATTGGGTCGGGAATTTCGACTATAAGCAGGATGTGCAACAGATGATTTTGGCGGATTTTAGTTGGGCGAATTTACGTATTGCGATAGACGGCGAGCAGATATACGACTCCGAAAATGCTAGAAACAAAGCCGTCGTACATAAATTTAGTAAAGGGCGCCACAAGATCGAGGTTTGGTTCGCCAACAATTGGCATACCACTAGCCTTTTGGTGGATTTTAAGGATGAGCCAAATTTTTATAAACAAAGCGAGGTAGCTGCTAAGCTAAAAGGTCAGAATTTCGATATATGGCTAGCTGCCATTTACGAAAGTGATGCGAATGATAATAAAGTAGTCGTCGCGCTAGAAAAATCGAAAAAGCCGCTTGTAGTGATGCTAAGTTCATATCGTGCCGTACGCTGGGAGGTGTCAAATCCGCATAATAATAAAATTCTAGCCGTACTCGTTTTTAATCCGATAAGCAGCATAAATTTGAAAGAAAACGTTTATTTGGTGAATCGTGTATACGATGATAATACCAAAATAAGATGCGATTGTGTTGGCGGCGGATCGGACTTTCACTGCGATGGCGGAGATATAAGTAGCAAAAACGAGCTCATTAAAAAAGATTTTGGACAAAATTTAAGCGGTTTTAGCGGCTCTCACGACGCGATTATGATAAATTTGCCGAGTACTTTGGTGGATGAAAGCGTGTTTGCCAAGGACGCCGAGCTCAAAAAACAAATCGAAATCGATCGTGAAAAGTGCCTAAAAGGCGGTAAAATAAACGATATTTTTAATTAATTTTAGGAGTAAGAATGTCTAAAGAATTTAAAACGATAGAGGAGTTGAATGAGCTTATACAGGGCGTGCGAGCAGCCAAAGGCTACCGCGATCCGATGATGTGGGCGGTCGGGCGCGCATTCAAGGGGCGCGCAGAGG
>NZ_CALIBB010000090.1 GCF_938045595.1 uncultured Campylobacter sp. | reverse complement strand
TCTTAAGCGAGATCGCAATGTCGCTAAAGTCCTCATCCTGCAGCAGCGCGGCGTTATACAGCGCGCTTTGCACCATCGCCTCCACGCTGCGGCCGTATTTTTGCTCAAACTGCTCCTCGAGTGAGCCCAAATTTACGCCGATGCGGATAGGCAGGCTGCGAGCTTTGCACGCGCGCACGACCTCCTTGATACGATCCTTGCCGCCGATATTGCCCGGATTGATGCGGATAGCATCGACGAATTCCGCAACCTGCAGCGCCAAGCGAAAATTAAAATGGATGTCCGCTACGATGGGAAGCGGCGAGCTTTTTTTGATCCGCGCGAGCGCGTCAGCGTCGCTTTTATCGAGCACGGCGCAGCGCACGATGTCGCAGCCCGCGAAATACAGGCGGTTAATCTGCTCTAGCGTGCCCTCCACGTCCTTGGTCTTAGAAAAGCTCATCGACTGCACGGAGATGGGCGCGCCGCCGCCGATTTTGACGGAGCCGACGGAGATTTGGCGGGTCGGATAGCGATTTTTCAAATTTAAGCCTTTAGAATTTTTTGCGCTATTTTATTCAAAACGGGGTTAAAATTTAATAATTCGCACTCGCTAGCCGCCGTAGAATTTCGCCTGCAGGATTTTACCCACTAAATTTTGCTTTCGCGCTTACGAAAAATTTCATTTTGCCGCGAAATTTGAGCGAATAAAGTCTATAAAATTCCGCCATCTAATAAAATTCTAAAAATTCCGACAACAAATGAAACTCTATAAAATTTGATGGCAAGCGAAATTTAATAAACCACGCAGCCAAGCAAAATTCTGCGAATTTAGCAGGCGGGCGAAGTCCTACAATGCAAAATTACGAAATTAAGCTCTTGAAATTTCGGCGAAATTTTAACCGCAGTATCGTCGCAGCGCTCACTCGCGCAAAACGAGTGCAGTCTGGTTTATCCTAGCAGCGCGGCATGCAGCCGTGAAATTTCAAAGCGCGTGGATGAAATATGAAAATTTTATTTTTAATTGCAGCAGTAGGGCATTTTTCGCACGGCGGCAAAGCCGAAAAAACGTCAGCGTTCGTGTTTGCATACCGCGCCAGTATCGCGATCTTATAGAGGCAGCAAAATTTAAACCGCCTACGCATATAAATTGCGCCGGCGTGCCGCCTAGGCTAGCGCACTAGCTCCATATTCACCTTGACCCTGCTCATCTTGTCCTGCAGCATATCCATCACCGACTCATTGCGCGACGAAGCGTCATCCGTCGGGGCTTCGTGCTGCTGCCACTTACTTTTCGGCGCGGCGGGGCCCCACTGCGACGAAAATATCAGCCCTCGCTTTTTCTCGGTCTCAGGCGCAGACTCGTACGGCTGTGGAGCGGGCTTCGCCCAACGCTCATCATAACGCATCGCAGCACCTTGTCCTAACGCATTACCCCGCTTTGGCGACGACATCTTACTAAGCGCGCTACCGCTAGGGCGCCCTATCGCACGGCTAGAGCGAGCAGATGTGGGAAGATAGGGCGCGCGGGCATTTTGACGCGCCGTATACTTCGTGGCACTCGAATGAGATGCAGCTGTATGCCCCATAGCACTAGAACGAGTTGCACTATAGCCGTAGCGAGCTTGCGGCTGCGCAATTCGAGTCGTCGTTAATTTTCGAGTTCGTGCGTCTACGGTTTTGCCGGTCTGCTCATCCGCGCCTCCGTGAGTTTGCGCGCTTACGCTTCTCCGCATATCTGCGCCTCTGTAAGTTTGCGCAGTATCGCGAGCGCTTGGCGCCTCATCCTCATAGATACGGGTCTTTGGCAAACGCATCAGCGTCGCGACTAGACTCTTGCTAGCTTCATTCTGACTACTTGATTGATTGGCTGGGAGCCTAGATGCTTTATTTCTCGCAGAATGCGATGCGAAATTTTGCCCGGGATTTTTAGTAAAATTTTTCGCACTTTTTTGCGTGGAATTTTTAGCGAAATTCCTAGATGCGCGCGTATTTTTTGTGAGCTTGGATTTGGAAAGGCTTTTAGCATTTGCAGGTTTTTTAGCATGCGGCTCGGCAGGAGATTTTGCCGAGGTATTTTTACTCGGATGATCTTTGGCTCGCAGATTTTGAGATGAAATTTTAGATTTGTGGCTTTGCTGCGCAGCAAAAGCGCTAGAAAAACTCGCCAAAATGAACGCAATTAAAAAGATACGAGCTAAATTTTTCATCGTTTTCCTTTCCATGGATTTTAGGCGAAATTTAGCAAAGCTTAGATTAAGCCGCGTTAAATTTAATGAGTGAGGCTATGAAATTTCAGCTCTAATTCCAAGCCGTATCGCCAAATAAAAACCTGGATAAAGGCTAAGCTTTAAAAATTCCGCAGCTAGGATTCTATCTGGTAATAGAATTTTATCACACTAAAAATATGACGCCACGAAAAAATTTTATCTTGTAAGCGTTTAGGTGGGATAGCTGAAAATTTTAAAGTTTTAGAATTCTGCGCTTAAATTTTGAGTGGCAAGTCAGAATTTAAGGTAAAAAGCAAGCTCAGATAAAGTTTTTAAATTTAAAGGATAATGCGGCAAAACCGTAAATTTGCGGTGAGATACGAAATTTATCAGATCATGCAGTGACTAAAAATCACACCGCTTAATCGCTAATTCATAATAAATCGCCGCGCTTCAGACGTATCTAAAAACGCGGCACATATCATTTTAGCGGCGTATAGCTAAAACATCGCCGCACATAAGGCATTGCAGAGCGCTGCAAAATCTCACAGCGCCGTTGCAATGGCATAGGAGCGCCGAATGACGCTCCTATGGGGCTCTACATCATTCCGCCCATGCCGCCCATTCCACCCATATCAGGCATTGGAGGCATTGCAGGTTTCTCCTCTTTGATCTCGCTGACGGTCGCTTCGGTCGTTAGAAGCAGACTTGCGACGGAGACAGCGTTTTGAAGCGCGATGCGCTCGACCTTCACAGGATCGATGATACCTGCCTCAAACATATTGACGTACTCGCCGTTTGCGGCGTTGAAGCCGAATTTTTTATCTGAGCCTTGCTCGACCTTATTTGCTACGACACCTGCGTCAAATCCCGCATTCTCTGCGATCTGGCGAAGCGGAGCGAAAAGCGCGCGCTTAACGATGTCCGCACCGATAAGCTCGTCGCCGCTTAGGGCTAGCTTTACGCTAAGTCCGGCTCTGATTAGCGCAGCGCCACCGCCGATTACGATACCCTCGTCTACGGCTGCTTTGGTTGCGTTTAGAGCATCGTCCACGCGGTCTTTTTTCTCTTTCATCTCGGTTTCGGTCGCAGCGCCCACCTTGATGACCGCGACGCCGCCGCTAAGCTTGGCCATGCGCTCTTGAAGCTTCTCTTTGTCGTAATCGCTCGTAGTCTCGGCTATTTGAGCTTTGATCTGCAAAACGCGCGCGTCGATATCTTTTTTCTTGCCCGCGCCGCCTACGATAGTGGTGTTATCTTTGTCGATCACGATGCGCTCGGCTTGTCCAAGATCGGCCATAGAAGCACTTTCTAGCGTTCTGCCAAGCTCCTCGCTGATGACGGTGCCGCCCGTTAAAATCGCGATATCTTCAAGCATTGCCTTTCTGCGATCGCCAAATCCTGGAGCCTTGACCGCGGAGATGTTTAGCACGCCGCGAAGTTTATTTACGACTAAAGTCGCAAGTGCCTCGCCCTCGATATCCTCGGCGATGATTAGAAGCGGTTTGCCGCTTTTTTGAACCTGCTCCAAAACCGGTAATAGGTCTTTTAAATTTGTAATTTTTTTGTCAAATAGAAGCACTAGCGGCGAGCTTAGCTCGACTAGCATTTTTTCTGCATTTGTGATGAAATATGGGCTTAGATAGCCGCGGTCAAACTGCATTCCCTCGACTACGTTTAACTCATCGTTGATCGATTTCGCCTCTTCTACGGTGATAACGCCGTCCTTGCCGACTCTTTCCATAGCGTCTGCGATCAGATCGCCCACCGCGCTGTCGTTATTGGCAGAGATCGTAGCGACCTGAGCGATCTCTTTTTTGCCACTTACTTTTTTAGAGGATTTTTTTAGCTCCTCGATAACCGCAGCGCTAAATTTATCCATACCGCGCTTAACTTCGATCGGATTTGCGCCCGCAGTTACGTTGCGTAGGCCTTCTTTAAAGATCGCGTGAGCTAGCACGGTTGCTGTAGTAGTGCCGTCGCCTGCCTGATCGTTGGTTTTACTCGCTACTTCGCGCACCAAAGAAGCGCCCATATTTTCTAGTGTATCTTTCAGCTCAATCTCTTTAGCGACGGTTACGCCGTCTTTTGTGATCGCCGGAGCGCCGAAGCTTTTTTGGATTAAGACATTGCGACCGCGAGGTCCCATCGTAACTTTTACCGCGTCGTTTAGCTTCCTAACGCCCGCGTAAAGCTTGTTTCTTGCGTCGTCTGAAAAAATAATCTCTTTTGCCATTTTCAATCCTTTTTATTTAATTATGCCTAAAACATCTTCTAAATTTAAGATAAGGTATTTCTTATCGTCTAAGCTGATCTCGCTACCTGCGTATTTTGCAAACGCTACGGTATCGCCATTTTTGACGCCTTCACATTCGCTGCCGACGGCTACGATTTTGCCGGTCGAAGGCTTCTCTTTTGAAGCATTGTCGGGGATGATGATGCCCGAAGCGGTCTTTTTTGTTTCCTCCTCGCGCTCTATTAGAACGCGCTTGCCAAGTGGTTGAAATTTCATTTCAGTCCTTTCTTTGATTTGTGATTTCTAAAATTGGCACTCAATGTGTTTGAGTGCTAAGATTATATGCAAAATTTAAAATCTTGTCAATAGTTTATGAAAAATTTTTATAAAACTTTAGTGATTTAAACTCAAGTATTGAGATTTCAAACGTTAAATTTTAAGGGCTATAATACCCTCAAATTTTAAATTTTAAGGGGACGAAATGAAAATTTTCGGCATAATCGCAGGAATTTTAATCCTGCTTATCGTAGGCGCGGGCTGCATATTTTTCAGCGATTTTGGCAACAATCTCACCAAGCCTTACATAGAAAATTTGATCAAAGAAAAAAGCGGCCTTGACGTAAAGCTTGAGAAATTCGATCTAAATTTCGGCGATCTGGACATCAGCGCCAACGTAAATGACGCTGCAAACGTAAACGTAAAGGGCAAATACTCGCTTTTTGCGCGCTCTTTCGATCTTAACTACGACGCAAACGCGCACGATCTAGCCAAGCTCGGCATCAAAACGAGTGAAGGGCTAAGCCTTAAGGGGCAAATTTTAGGCGATCTTGGCAAATTCGGCATCAACGGCAGCGGGCGGATTTTTGATAGCAACGTAAAATTTTTGGCAAATTTAAAAGACCTTAGCCCGCTTGATCTGCAAATCGACGCTAAGGCTATAAATATCGAAAAAGCCCTTGCCGTGGCCTCTCTACCGATCTACGCCAAAGGAAATATCGACATTCTCTCAGACATCAAGGCTAGCAGCGGCGGTGCAGAGGGCAACGCAAGTATCAAGAGCTCAAATTTGATCCTAAACGAATCTGCGTTTAAAGATATGAATATCTCCATCCCAAAGGGCGTGCAGATCACGCTAAACTCAGACATCACGGCACAAAATGACGTCCTGCGAGCAGCAAGCAAGATCGATTCGACTCTGGGCAAGATCAACGCCGAAAAATCGGAATTTGATCTGAAAAACAAAACTTTAAACTCAGATTTTAATCTGAATTTGCCCGATCTAGCGAAGCTCGAAAGCCTTATCGGGCGTAAAATTTCAGGCGACGTTAAAGCAAACGGAAATTTAAAGACCGATTTTTCTACGCTTGAGCTTTCAAACTCGCAAATTTCAGCATTTAAAGACGCGCTTAAAGCGGATGCGGGAGCCAAATTTGACCTGAAAAACAAAAACGGCGAGCTGTCCGCAAAGCTAAACGCAAACGATCTAGCCGCGCTGCAAAACGTCCTGGGAGTGAAGCTACAGGGCAAGGCAAACGGCGAGCTTAGCGCGGCTTTAGCGCAAAATGAGCTTAAAAATCTAAACTTAAATTTAAACGCGATGGGCGGCAACCTGAATGCGAGCGGAAATTTAAGCGATCTAAAGCTTAAGGCGAGCAATCTAAATCTGGCCGTGCTTTCGGCTCTGTTTTACGGCAACGCGATCGGAAACGGCACGATAAACGGCGATGCGAAGTTAAGCTTAAAAGACGGCATCAACGGCACGGCGCAAATTTCGCTCGCTAACGGCGTGATTTTTAAGAAATTTTTAGACGGCGCGACGGGCAAGAACTTCCCGAGCGATCTGAAAGCGGACGCGCAGGCGCAGACAAATATCAAAAACTCCGTCGCGACCTTTAGCGTAAGCGCAAACTCCGATCTGGCGCAGCTTCAGAGCCTAAACGGCACCTACGAGCTCAAAAATAAAGCGCTTAAAGCAAACTACGCGCTGCTGATCCCGAGTCTGCAGCGACTAGAATTTTTTCTAAATCGCAGACTAAACGGCAAGATTGCCGCGACGGGCGAGCTTTCGCACGACGGCAAGAGCCTGTTTGCGACCATAAATTCCAAGGTCGCGGGCGGCGAGCTGAACGGACAGATCGCAGGCGATGAAGCGAACTTTAAAATCCAAAATTTCATCGTCAAAGAGCTTACGACGCTTTTAAATATCGATCACGTTTACGACGGCACGGGCAACGCAAATCTTACGTATAATACGAGCTCGCACAGCGGAAAATTTGACTCGATCATCAACAACGGCCGCCTTCCTAGCGGCGGATTGATCGATAAAATCGGCAAAATTTTAGGCCGTGATCTTGGCGGCGAGGTCTATAACGACGCCAAAGTAAACGGCACGATCAAGCAGAATTTAATCAATTTCAACGCCGATATGAGCGCGCAAAAAAGCAAGCTAAACGTCACCGGCGGCGCGCTGGATAGCAAAACGGGCGCGATTTCGGTGCCGGTTAAAGCAAATATCGAAAAGACCGATCTTGAGATAAACATCACCGGCACGATCAAAGAGCCGAAATACGACGTGCGATCGGACTATCTAAAGGGCAAGCTCGACAAGCAGATCGGCAAGGGTATCGACAAACTTTTCGGCGTGAAAAAGGACGATAACAGCAGCAAAAACGACGCGAAAAAGGAAAGATCTGACGCGATTAAAGGGCTGATAAATGGGCTATTTTAGCCCATCCGCCCCATTTAACATTTGGAATTTATGGATACTGCTAACGAGCGCGAAATTTAAAATTTTGAAATTTTGAAATCTCGCGCAGTTTAAATTTTAAAATTTCGCGCTAGCCGGCGCAGCTAGAGCCGCAAAATTTCAAAACTCGGCGGACGCTATTTATCAAAATTTTAAATCTCGTTTCGATCTGTTTTTGATGACGATTTAAATTTATCGCCGTAAGCTTATCCTACTCGCCGCCACTATATGCGATAAAATTTTATGCGCCGAACTAGCGTCTTTTAAAATGCTTCGTATCGATACTGCGCGCCTTGTTTTCAGCCTATCCGATGCTACTTAAAATTTCGCGGCGCAACGTTTATTGTAGTTGGCGCCATGCTTTATAAAATTTACCCGCCATAATCGCAAGAAAAATGAGCGTCAAGGCTCCAAATACCATAGCTGTAAATTTATCATCCGTCGTAGCGTATTTGTCATATCTGAATTTCATCAGATACTCGCGCTGCGGCGGATCGGCGCTTGCATTGTAATCCAAAAATAAAACTTGATATGCCGTGCCGCGATCTTGAAACGGAAACGGACGGCTTTGATACCAAGCTTTAACTCGCTTGCCTTCCAGCCATTCGTATGCGATTAGCGAAATAGAAGGCTTGATATTCACGCCTTGCCACTCGTCCGCTCCTGACCGCTTAAAATTAGCTTCAGCAATTGCTGCATTGAGCAAAATTTTATTTTTATAAAAGGAGGTTAAATTATCCGTATCGCCATTTAAAAAGACTTTGATAAATTTGCGCTCATCCGTAAAAATCTGCATATATTCGCGCCCATCATCGCTTCCGACATCCATGATTATTCCATTCGCAATTTTCAGATCATCTAAGCTTTTAGGATTCAAGCTAAAAAGAAATCCGTACCACATCGCCGCCAAATAAAATGCGATCATAAATAGATCGAACTTACGATCTAAGTTATGCCAAATTTCGCCGAGCTTCATCGATCATTACATTGTAAGTTTCGCTGCAAGATACGGAATTTTACGGCTTTTATTATCGCGGGCTATATTCCTGCATCATCACCACGGGCAAAAACAGTACCGTTCCCACGATTATTATCGGCACAGCTACGATGGTGCTTATCGTATACAATAGGGCGTTGCCCTCGCAGCGTTCAGGCCTAACCTCGATGTTTGCCGGGATCGGAGAGCGCAGCCTATCGCTTGGCTTCATTATTTCGCTAAGATTTTTGATCTGTACGACGCGCGCATCGAAGTAGAAAATCGCTTCTATCTCGCCTTTTTTCTCATCGATTTCGATGCGGTTCGCTAGAGCTTTGATTTTGGCGACGTCTGCTCCTGCGGCAGAGTTTAAAAAAGCACTGAAGCTGCCGCGCGCCTCGCCGTTTTTCGCATCCGTCACTTCGATCTGCACAAACTCGCGCTTAAGCCCCTTGGCGTATCCGCCGTCGTAAAATTCCGAAATTTTCTTAAGCGATGAGCCATCCGTCAGCACATAGCTGAGTTTCTCGCCTACGATGTATTCTTTACCGTCGTTTATGAAAAATGCCGTGATTTTTTCGGGCGTTTCATTCGCTCCGGGCACTACGTTTTGTTTGCACTGGCACCCCACAAGCAGGACAGCTAGTAAAACCGCGATAAATTTTTTCATGATGATCCTTTAAAATTTTAAATTAGCGTATGAATTCCGCAGCCAAAGCTCTATCTCAAAAAATTTCAGCGGCAAAATTTTACGCCTTAAATTTCACGCTCGGAATTTCAGTGCAAAATTCCGCGCTATAAAATCCCGACGCAGAATTTTTGGTGCGGAATTTCGATACGGAATTCTGCGTTCCGCAAAACTCCGCCGAGAAGCAAAGCCACGGCTTTTAAATTCCCGGCTCTACTTCAGTGCCGCTTTAATCGCCTCGCTCAGCCGCTTGCCGTCCACACTTGAACCAAGCGCTTCTTTGGCGGCTTTCATCACGCGCCCCATATCCTTTGCGCCGCTCGCACCGAGCTGCGCGATTAGCGAGCCAACCTCGGTGGCAAGCTCGGCATCGCTCAGCTGCGCGGGCAGATAGGACGCGATAATCTCGATCTCACCCTGCTCTTTTTGCACCAGATCGTCGCGACCGCCCGCGCGGTACTGCGCCGCGGAGTCATTTCGGCGCTTGATCTCGCTTTGAAGTATGCTAAAGACGCGCTCGTCGCTAAGGCTGATGCGCTCGTCCACCTCGACCTGCTTAAGCGCGGCGTTAAGCATCCGCAGGCTGTCTCTGCGGAAGTGATCGCCGCTTTTCATCGCCGTTTTAATGTCTTCTAAAATTTGCTCTCGCACATTCATTTTTCGCTCCTTGAAGTTGAAATTTCAGGCGGAATTGTAGCAAATTTAAAATTTGGCTCGGGTAAATTTAAGGGGATGAAATTTTAAAATTTTAAAGATTTAGCATGATTTACGGCTAAATTTAAAGCTTGCGCGAATATCGTCCGCGAAAATAAGCTCGCGCGAAGCCGAGTAAAATTTAAAAAGCCCCGCAAGAATATAAAATTCCCGCGGGGCAAGCAAGCGATAAGAGCTCGCAAAGGCTCTATTTAGCGCGTGAGAATATCATTCGCACGATTTGAAGCAAGAAGCACACGCTTCCAACCAAAAAGATCGTATCGCCGATGATGCGCGCCCAGCGGAGCCCATAGAGGCTATCTTTTTGCAAGAATTCCGCACTTCTTGCGTACCACATACCCACGTCGATCGCCGCAAACGCCTGCAAAATTCCAACCGGAAGAAGCGAAATTAGCACCATTAGAAGCAGACCCGCATTTAGCGCCCAAAAGCCGATCTTCATCAGCGTATCATCAAAGTTTTTGTCTTTGTAAATATACAGCGCCACGAGCCACACGAAGCCGAGCGCCAAAAAGCCGTATACGCCAAATAGCGCCGTATGCGCGTGCACCGCGGTGGTGTTTAAGCCCTGAATGTAAAATAGTGCGAGCGGCGGATTAATTAAAAAGCCGAAAACGCCCGCGCCCAGCATATTCCAAAACGCCACGGCGATGAAGCAGTAAAGCGGCCATTTTAAACGCTTGGCCCAATCCTGCGCGAATTGAAGCTTGTAGTAATGAAACGCCTCCGAACCCAAAAGCACCAAAGGCACGACTTCAAGCGCCGAAAAGCTCGCACCCACAGCCATTATCGGCGTAGTGGTGCCCGCAAAATAGAGGTGATGGAAGGTGCCAGGAATTCCGCCGATTAGGAAAATCGATGCGCTAGCAATCGAGGTGTAGGTGGCAAATTTCTTGCTTACTAAGCCCAAGGACGCGAATACGAACGCCAAAGACGCCGTCGCGAAAACCTCGAAAAATCCCTCGACCCAAAGGTGCACGACCCACCAGCGCCAATACTCCATCACAGGGATCGGCGAGCGCTGTCCGTAAAATAGTCCCGCGCCGTAAAAAAGCCCCACGGCGATAACCGAAGCGGTAAAGATCGCCAATAAATTCTTATCGCCCTCGGCTCTAAAGCCCGCGATAAAGCCGCGAAGCACGAGCACCATCCAGATCACAAGACCCACGAACAGTATCAGCTGCCAAATTCTACCGAGGTCTAAATACTCATATCCTTGATGTCCGATCCAGAAGCTGCTGCTTGGATCCATCTTGCCCGCAATCGCCATGTATTCGCCCGCGAAGCTGCCGACGACCAAGAAAAGAAGCGCGTAGAAAAGCGCGTCCACGCCGAGCTTTTGAAATTTCGGATCCTTGCCGCCGTTGATGATCGGAGCTAGAAACAATCCCGCCGCCAAAAAGCCCGTAGCGATCCAGAAAATGGACGCCTGCACGTGCCAGGTGCGAGCTAGCGAGTAAGGGATATATTGCGAAATATCAAGCCCGAAAAAGGACTGACCCTCAATCGTATAGTGCGCAACAAAGCCGCCGATGAAGGCTTGAAATGCAAACAACGCAATCGCTACGAAAAGGTATTTGCCGAGCGCCTTTTGCGACGGCGTAAGCGCTAA
>NZ_CALIBB010000089.1 GCF_938045595.1 uncultured Campylobacter sp. | reverse complement strand
GGCAGAACCCAACAAAAGCGTAGCCGATAGCAAAGAGATAAAATTTACGTCGCCTGCCGATCTAAATTTAAATTTATATCATTCGTAAGGATTAAAATGAAAGCACTATTGTTTGTACTAGCGTCGGTTCTGTTTTTGAAAGCCGCGAGCGTAAGCGAAATTTATTCTCTAGGGGCGCCTGCGTGCGATATTTACGATTTAAATTAAAGAAATGTAATAGCGGCGACGGCGAAGCATGCTATTTGGCGGCTTTAATTCTAAATAATAAATCTTGCGCACGAAAAAACGACGATTTGGCATTGGAATTTTTTGAAAAATCATGCAGTTTGGGATATGCCAAAGGCTGCATTTTTATGGGACAAGCGTATTCGCTTACTTCTTTGGACGAAAAACACGCGAAAATCAAGACATATTACGAAAGAGCTTGCGAGCTGGACGCGAAATTTTGCGACGATTACGGGCTTTTATATTTTTACGGCGAGGGCGTAAAAAAGGATGAGCTTGCGGCAAAAGAGTATTTTAAAAAATCCTGCGATGCGGGAAATCCCGCAGGATGCGGGCACTTTGCCACATCGTTAAACAGAGAGAATGAGAATATAAATGAGGTTATGAAATTTTATGAAATCGGCTGCAACGGAGAGCATTACCCTTCGTGCTACGCTTACGGACTGCTGTTGTGGGCTAAAGTAGATAAAAATAAAGGCAAAAATTTTTGCAAGAAGGCTTGCGATAAGGGTAATATAAAGGAAGCGTGCAAATGGGTGCTTGATATGAGCGAGGAGGAGAAAGAGCAAATTTTATATTTGGGGCGGTATTTAAAGCTGGGCTGCAAAGACGGCAATGCGCAAATGTGCAAGGTTTTAGAAAAAAAGAGGGAATTAGGGCAGAATTTTAAATACTAAATTGCCCCACTTGCAAGCTCTTAAAATTTGGGCTTTAAAATTTAATCTTAATTGGGCTATAATCTTAGAATTAATATTCAAAAAAGGAGTTTTTATGCAAACACAAAATAATTTTATAAACCGCGAGCTAAGCTGGCTACGCTTCAATACACGCGTGCTGGAACAATGCAAAAAGGATATCCCGCTAATTGAAAAATTAAAATTTCTAGCGATTTACAGCACGAATTTAGACGAATTTTATATGATCCGCGTGGCGGGCTTGAAGCAGCTTTTTACCGCCGGCGTTATAACCAGCGGGGACGATGAGATGACGCCTCTTGAGCAGCTGCGCGCGATCCGCTCCTATTTAAGAAACGAACAAACCGAGCTTGAGCAGCAGTATTTCGGCATCCAAAAGGAGCTTTGCAAAAACGGGCTTTTTATCAAAAGCTACGACGAGCTGCAGCCCGAGCTAAAGCCGGTGGCGGACGAGTTTTTCTTCTCGCAGATAATGCCAGTAATCGTCCCTATCGCAGTGGATGCGACCCATCCGTTCCCGCATCTAAACAATCTCAGCTTCTCCCTCGCAGTCAAGCTCTGCGATGAGGGCGCGCCCGAGTCGGTGCATTTCGGGATGATTAGAATTCCGCGCGTGATCCCGCGCTTCGTACAGGTCGCGCAAAATACCTACGTGCCGATCGGCACCATCGTAAAACGCCATGCGGAAGAAATTTTTCCGGGCTACAAGCTCATCAGCTCCGCAGCCTTCCGCGTCACGCGAAACGCAGATATCGTAATCGAAGAGGAGGAAGCGGACGATTTTATGATGATCCTAGAAGCGGGGCTTAAGCTGCGCCGCAAGGGGGCTTTCGTACGGCTTCAGATCGAAAAGGACGCCGATGCCGAACTATTAGAATTTCTAAATTCCCATCTTAAAATTTTTTACAAAGATATATATGAATGCGCCGTGCCGCTTACGCTGGACGGGCTTTGGGAGATCGCTTCCAATAAGGATTTTTCCTTTCTAGCTAACCCGCAATATCTGCCAAAGACGCTGCCTCCCTTTAACGAAAACACCTCCGTTATGAGCGCTATGGAGAAAGAGGATATCTTGTTAATTCATCCTTACGAGAGCTTTGATCCGGTGCAAAAACTCATCAAAGAAGCCGCCAAGGATCCAAAGGTCATCTCAATCCGTATGACGCTGTATCGCGTGGAGAAAAACTCCCCGATCGTCCAGAGCCTGATCGAGGCCGCAAGCGACGGCAAGCAGGTAACGGTGATGGTCGAGCTTAAGGCGAGGTTTGATGAAGAAAACAACCTGCACTGGGCGAAGGCGCTCGAAGACGCGGGCGCGCACGTCATCTACGGTATCACGGGCTTTAAAGTCCACGCCAAGGTAACTCAGATCATCAAAAAAGAGGAAGGCAAGTTAAAATTTTATATCCACTTAGGCACGGGCAACTACAACGGCTCGAGCGCTAAAATTTACACCGACGTGAGCTTTTTTACCTGCGGCGACCGCTTCGATAAGGACACGACAAATTTCTTCCACATCCTCTCGGGCTACAACAAAAACCGCAAGCTAGACAACCTCGCTATGTCGCCGATGCAGATCAAAGAGCGGCTTTTAGCGATGATAAAAAACGAGGAGAAAAAAGGCTCTGCCGGCAGGATCATCGCTAAGATGAACGCTCTTGTCGACGGCGATATGATCAAGGCGCTGTATAAAGCAAGCGCTGCGGGCGTAAAGATTGATCTAATCGTGCGCGGCATCTGCTGCTTGCGCCCGGCGCTTAAGGGCGTTAGCGAAAATATCCGCGTGATCTCGATCGTCGGCAAATACCTGGAGCACGCTAGAATTTTTTACTTCGCGCACGCCCAGCCCAGCCTATATATCGCGAGCGCGGATTGGATGCCGCGAAATTTAGAGCGCAGGCTGGAGCTGATGAGCCCGATTTACAACGAAAATTTGCAAAACAAACTCAAAGAAATTTTAAAACTTCAGTTAAGCGACAACGAGCTTGCATTCGAGCTGCAAAGCAGCGGCGAGTACCGAAAGATCGCGCCGAAAAAGGGCGAAGAGAGGATCGACGATCAGGAATTTTTAGAAGCTTATTTTAGTAAAATTTATAAAAATATCCGCAAGCACGATGAAAGCGGCACGGCGCTAACTAAGCTTTTGAAAGAGAGCTAGACATCTAGAAATTTTGCGTCGTTTGGGCTAGCTATTCGCTAAGCCCACGCGCAGACCGAGATCATAAAATACTAAATGCAGAATTTTACGCCGTGAACGTGCGAGTAGATTTACGGAAATTTTAAAGGGATTAAATGAAAAGATATCTTTATCTAGCCGTTATAGCTATGTTTTTGCATGGGTGGAGTCTTTGAAGACGTGGACAAGTTCTATGAGGACGGCGATTATTCTAAAGCGATAAAAATGTGGCAAGAGGCTTGCGACAGTGGAGAGGCGCAAAGCTGCTATAGGCTCGGGGGTTTATATAAATTCGGCATCAATACCACGCAGAGCTATCAAAAGGCAGCGGAGGTTTATAAAAAAACTTGCGACGGCGGGGATATGACTGGCTGCTATGAGCTTGCAGGACTATACTTCGAAGGCTATGGCGTTAGACAAGACTATCAAAAGGCGGCGAGCCTGCATCAAAAGGCTTGCGACGGCGTTAATATGTTTTCGTGCAATTTGCTTGCAATTTCATACGAATCCGGTATCGGCGTCCCAAGAGACAAGCACAAGGCTATGGTTTTGCGTCAAATGATTTGCGATAACGGTGATGCAGATATGTGCAATAACCTTGCATATTTATATAAAAACGGCGACAAGGTCAGACAGGACTTGCAAAAGGCGGAGATTCTATATAAAAAAGCGGCTGTTTCGTACCAAAAGAAAGCTCAAATAAATCAAAAGAAATGCGATGAAGGCGACTTATATGAGTGCCAGCGCCTAGCGGATCTATATATAGACGGCAGGGGCGTAAAGAAGGATTTCAAAAAGGCTGCGGATTTATACCAAAAGGCTTATGATGGCGGCAGGGCGGCGGCGTGCTTGACTCTGGGAGACTTTTACAAAGCAGGTAATTACCAAAAAGCAGAAAGCCTATATCAAAGCGGGCTAAATTTGCTTAAAAATACTTGCGAGAGCGGGGATGCGGACTCGTGTAGTTATCTCGGGGATTGATACAAAAATGGATGGCATATTAAACAAGATAGATCCTTAGCAAAAGAATTTTACGGGAAAGCATGCGATTTAGCAGAGCAGATCGGCTGCGACGAATACAAGCAATTAAACGAAGCAGAACTCATCGATGATAAGCACGGCATCGCACCTAGCGTGCCTTAATCCATGAAAGCTTGCATGCTTGCGCGCAAACAAGGCTACGCAATCAGCGAGCTATCAATTTTTTAGAATTTTAAAATTCTAAATTTTATAAATTATCTTAGGCGCAACTTCCTAGAAATACTAATCTGCCATGATGCCAGCTATATACTACGCGTAGATAAAATTCCGCTTGCTTATGATAAAATTTTGAAATTTCTGAAGTTAGAATTTTAAAATTTACTCACTGTCTCATCGTCTACATTTCATAAAAATACTTTTAAATTTAAAAGCGGCGCTATAACCATTCGCGCCGCCGAAGTAGAAATTTTAAACCCGCTAGATTTTAAAATTTCACCTCCGCAGAGAGCATAAAGCTTCTGCTCTCGCCCAGCGTCACGCCGTTTGCCGAGCCTAGCACGCTAGTTACGTTAAGACCGCCCGCGCCGTCGGCGCTCGCAGGATACATTCCCGCCCAGTATTTTTTGTTAAATACGTTATTTACGTTGAAGCGCAGCGTGGTCTTATCGCCCAAAAGATGCTCGCTCGTATATCTGACGCCGATATCAGTAACGAAAAAGCTAGGCGTGTGCTGAGTGTTTAGATCGTCCAGATACATCTTGCCGGTGTAGTGGAAATTTGTACTGATCGCAAGCTTATCGGTGCCCGGGATCACGTAATCAAGCATTAAATTTGCATTGATTTTAGGGATGCCGTTTGCGACCTTGCGATTAGCACCCGCGATACTTACGTTATGCATCTTAGGATCGATGTAGGTAAAGCCTCCAAGCACGCTTAAATTTTCAGTTATTCGTCCGCCGCTCATAAACTCAAATCCGCGGTTGCGCTGCTCTCCGTTTATGCCGTAGATTCCGGTAGAGCTGTTTAGATACGCGATAGGTCTGCGGATATCAAAATACGCCACGCTAAAATCGATCATATCGGCTACGCGGATCTTAGCGCCGATCTCGTGCTGCTTGGAGCGATACGGCGACGTAGAGGCGACTTCGCCCGCATATGGGCTGCTCGCCGGATAAACATAGGTAGAGCCCTGCTGCAAGCTATCTGCGTAGGTGTAGTAGATACTAGCGTCCTCTACCGGATAAAAGATCACGCTGCCCGCCCAACTATAGCCCGAATCGCTGTAGGCTTTGACAAGTCTTTGCTGACGGGCATTGTAGGATTCCTGCCTCATCCACGCCTTAGATGCGCTTAACATTACGTCAAATTTATCGTTTATCGTGATATCGTCTAACACCGAGACGTTATACATATCCAAAACCGCATAGTGATACAGACCACTTCCGCGTCTAGCACCGGTGTAATCTAAAATTTTAGGATCGTTTATATTGCCGATAGTAGGCGAGACATAGTTTGTGCTCGTATTTTTATATCTATCCTGCGTCCAGTGATAGCCGTTGGTCTGCACGCTAAAATCGTGCCCTACGCTGCCCGTGTCAAACTGCGTGTTGGCCTTGAGATAGCCGCTTGGCAGGTCATATCTATATGCTGCCGTAGCACCGCCGCTGTGTCTGGTTTGATAATCGCCCGGCTTCGTATATTGCGGATGCGTGCTAGGCAAGATGTAGTTTACGACGCCGTGAGTATCACGATCGGCACGCTGAAACTGAAAGCCGCCCTCGAAATATAGCCTATCCGTCGGTGAGTATTTAAATTTCGCGCTTGCGGTAGTGGTTTTTAGATGCATTCCTCCAAAGCTCTGCCCAAGACCGCGTTTTGAGGAATCCACCGCCTTTGGAAGCACCATTCCATCAACGATCTTGCCGTTTATTACGCCGAGGGCAAACTGCCCCGCAAAGCCCTTGGTATTGTGCTCGTAATAGCTCGCCGCGGTTTCAAAAGTAAGATCGCCCGTCGGATAAAATTCCATCGTGACGCTGGCTAAGCGGCGCTGTAAATTTGAACCCTTTGGCTGTCTGTCGCCGTTTGATCCGTAAAACACCGCACGGTAGCCGAATTTTTCAAATTTATCGGATAGATCAAGCCCAAGACCTAGGTTGCTTCGCGACATATAATCGCTCCAAATTATGTATTGATCTTTTACCGGGCGCTTGCGCGTGTAGCTGAAAATCCCGACCGGATTTTGTGCGCCGTAGAGCGAGCCTGCGACGCCGTTTTGTACCTGAAAGCTCTCAAACATCGCCATCGGAATCGCCGTCGTCGAAACCGTATAAAAGCCGTCCCAGAAGCTGTTGCCTACGACGCTACCTTCAAAGCCGCGTGTCTGCGGGCGTCCGACCGTAACGCCGCCGCGCATCTGAATCTGCGCGGACGGGAAGTATTTGACCGCCTCCTCGTAGCCGGTGACGCCTTGGTGGTTCATGATCTCCTTGCTGATCGTGTTGATCTGATAGGGAAGATCCAAAGCGCGCTTGCCCGCAAGCAGGCCTTGTTGCACGTTTTTGCTCAAAAAGCCCTCGTCGATGCCGCTCTCGCTGATATTATCGCCGACGGAATTTACCTCGATTACGCCCATATTCTGCGACTTTTCAGGCGCAGAATTACCGCCACTTTGCGCTGCAGCCAAACTGCTGCATAGTAGGCACATACATGCCGCTAATGAAATTTTAAATTTCATCGTTTTCCTTCGTTCCATTATTTTCCCTTCGTTATGGATATATTTAATATTATTTTTTAGCATATTAGAAAAACTTTCCTAAATTTAGACTAAATTCGAGATATAAATTTATATATTTGTAGTCGCATTTTTTAGCTTTAAATTTCATAGACGATATACTGAGATACAAAAGAAAAATTGCGCAAATTTATATGAAATTCTAAATTTTTAATGTAAAATCGCCCGTATGAAAAAACTAATACCGGCGCTTATGCAAGTGCAAAATCGACTCAAAAACTACAAATGCTTATATGATTCGCAGCTGATGCACCATGCATCAAGCCTTAGCTTTCACACGATTCTGGCGCTACTGCCGGTGCTGATGGTCTCGCTTAGCGTCTTTATGCAGCTACCAAGCTTCAAAGGCTACTACGACAAGATTATGGGCTTTATCTTTTCAAACTTCCTGCCCGCAAATCAAGCGAGCATGGCACACTATATCGAGGAATTTATGGCTAACGGCCTAAGCCTTGGCGTAACGGGCTTTTGCGCAGTGTTAGTTACGTCGGTGCTGTTTTTCGGAGACTTTGAAGCGATTATCGCGCGCATTTCGCATTCACCCGAGCGAAGCTTTTTTAAGAGCCTAAGCACCTACTGGACGCTGATGACGCTCGCTCCTGTGGGGCTTGGAGCATCGTTTTATATCAGCGGCGAGCTTCAGGAGCTACTAAATAAAACCGAGTTTACGAGCTGGATAAATTTGCTTAAAATTCTACCCTACTTAATCGTTTGGGGGATCTTTGCGATCACTTATGCTACGGCGATCAACCGCGAGATCCGCGCAAAAGCGGTGCTTGCCTCATCGCTCGTAGCATCGATTTTATGGTGGCTTTCAAGACTGGTTTTCGCGCAATACGTCTTTTATAACAAAACCTATCTTAGCATCTACGGCTCGTTTTCGGTCGCGCTATTTTTCTTTCTGTGGATCTACATAAGCTGGATTTTCTACCTATACGGCGTGAAATTCTGCGTATTTTTGGACGCTAAATTTAAAAGAGGTGGCGAGCGACAAAGCGCTTGAAATTTTTAAATTTTCATAACAAATTTTACGAAAGATTATAGTAAGAATTGACGATAATCGTATATAAATTGGCTGTTTAAACGATAAGCTATCGTCAGCGAAAGGATTAAATTTGAGCTCTCGTCTTTGTTCGGTCTATATACGAGCGATCTACTTTAAATTATAGAATTTTTAAAGGAGGGCTAGATGGCGTTTGTTGCGGAGCATATTTCTAAAGTTGATTTGGAAAGATACAATGTTGCAAATATTATAAATAATTGTTGTCTAAAATATGGCTCAATAGTCTATGATGATTACTACCTAGATAAGCTGGATTGGGTTATAGATAGACAAAGAGATGCCTGGTTTATGTTTGTTTGCAGAGTGCCTTTGCCAGACCCAAGAGATGGCCTTACGGGAGAAGTTATTTGGCTACTGCATTATAGAGGTAAAAATATCGAGCTTGATATAAGGCGAATTTATGACGAGACTACGAGTAAATATTTCACGGAAAATCCATTTAAAATCAAATATAAATTCCAAAGCGTAAATTCTGACATTGGAGATATTTCAATGGATGAAATTTATGAAATTTTAAATGAAGCATTATTGGAATATGGAGATGATGGCATCGATGGTAGAAAATTTCTGCCAAAAGATCATGAAGTCGTAACTTTTCTGCACGATTAAAACTCAAACAGACGATGAGCTGCGTCAAAATACCTCTGATATTTCACTATCC
>NZ_CALIBB010000088.1 GCF_938045595.1 uncultured Campylobacter sp. | reverse complement strand
CAATGCCATAAATATAACGGAAAGCTAATAAGCCCAAACCAAACTAAAATTTTATTTGATAATATCTTTTGGCTGATATAAGCCCCCCCCATTAGAACCTGCGATAATAATAAAAATAGAACCTAGAATAGGTATTATTGCCCATTTACCCGGAAATGGCATAGTCTTAGATATATGCAAAAATCCATATATAAGTATGGAAATACCTATAAAGGCACATACATTAGACAAAGATCTGCCATCATTTGGAATGCCTTCTCTATATATAATTTTTGAAAAGTAATGATCTATCCTTAATTTAAAATTTTTAATAGTATTATTTTTATGTATATTTAACCATGCCAAAACAGCACCAGACAAAAGTTCCCAGAAACGCGTCTGCGGCGAATAAAATGTAGCTACTAAATCTTGTTTTATACTTTTTAGATTTAAAATAAAAGAAATTAACAGAATAATAACCGATATAGTTAGCAAATTAAATTTTTTCTTCCATAAAAACCATAATAAAAAAGGCCAAATTATATAGAATTGTTCTTCTATGCCAAGGCTCCATAGGTGTAGTAGCGGTTTAGTTTCAGCAGAGTTATCGAAATATCCGGCTTCGCTCCATAATATGAAATTTGCAATAAACCCTGCTCCGCCGGCCGTATGCTTACCAAGCTGCTTATACTCCTCCGGCAATAAAGCAAACCATCCGAAAATAAGACATGCGAATAATACGACGAAAAGTGCCGGATAAATTCTTTTAATACGTCTAGCATAAAATTCATAGAAACTAAATGTTCCTTTTTCTAAATTATTAAAAATAATCGTAGAAATTAAAAATCCAGATATTACAAAAAATATATCTACACCTATAAAACCGCCACTTATTTTATTTGGAAAAGCATGAAAAGCCACAACAGATAAAATGGCTATTCCTCTTAAACCGTCTATATCTGGTCTATACTTTGGATGCTGTAAATCATTACTCATAGAATTACTCACTTATATTGTTTAATTTTTATAGATTTAAGCTCATAGAGAGTATGTTGTACTCAAAAAAATGAGCTGACCTATTCCTCCTCCACAACCAAAATCCTTGACTATCTCTTATCAAAATCTAAGTCGTTTACATAAAACCTAACGCAAGAATAATAAAGCATTAAATTTCATAACGAATCAATTTAATAAAATTTAGCCGTTCATTATAGATAGCAGCTCGGTGTTGTCTTTGGTTTTTAGCATCTTGGCGTATAAAAATTTCAGCGCCTCGACGTCGTCCATCGTCGAGATCGCCGAGCGCAGCGCCCAGATCTTTTGTAGATTTTCGCTACCTTGCAAAAGCTCCTCTTTGCGCGTGCCCGATTTGGTAATGTTGATCGCGGGGTAAATTCTGCGATCCGAGATATTGCGATCGAGGATGATCTCGCTGTTGCCCGTGCCTTTGAACTCCTCGAAGATCACGTCGTCCATTCGCGAGCCGGTCTCGATGAGCGCGGTAGCGACGATGGTAAGCGAGCCGCCGTTTTCGATATTTCGCGCCGCACCGAAGAAGCGCTTCGGCTTGTGCAGGGCGTTTGCGTCCACGCCGCCGCTTAGGACTTTGCCGCTGCTAGGCGTGACGGTGTTGTAAGCGCGCGCAAGGCGGGTGATGCTATCGAGCAGGATGACGACGTCCTTGCCGTTTTCGACGGCGCGTTTTGCTTTTTCGATGACGAGCTCGGCGACGCGGACGTGGTTAAATGCAGGCTGATCGAAGGTTGAGCTAAACACCTCCCCGCGTACGCTACGCTCCATATCGGTCACCTCCTCGGGACGCTCGTCGACTAGCAGCACCAAAAGCTCGACCTCGGGGTGGTTGCGCGTAATGCCGTTGGCAAGCTCCTTCATAAGCTCCGTTTTACCGCTACGCGGAGGCGCCGTGATTAGTCCGCGCTGCCCCTTTCCGATCGGGGTGAAAAGATCAAGCACGCGACCGGTAAGGCGCATTGGATCGTATTCGAGCTTGAGCTTTTCTGTCGGAAAAAGCGGCGTGAGATTGTCAAATAACGGGCGCTCTCTAGCCTCTTGAATCGATTTGTAATTGATCGCCTCGATCTTTAAAAGCGCATAGTACTTCTCCTGATCCTTCGGCTCGCGCACCTGGCCCGTGACGATGTCGCCGACGCGCAGGGCGAATTTGCGGATCTGGCTTAGGCTCACGTAGGCATCATTGGCGCTGTCGCTTAAATTTGAATCTATGCCGCGCAAAAAGCCGTAACCCTCGGCGGTAACCTCCAAAATCCCCGTAAAAAGTATGAAGCCGCCCTGCTTCGTCTGCATACGTAAAATTTCAAAAACGAGCGCTTGGCGGCGGAATTCGCGCGGGTTTTCGACGCCTAGCTCGTCTGCTATGGCGATGAGATTTTCAAGATCCATCGAGCGGAGCTCCTCGATCTGGTAGCCCTCGACGGGAACGTGCGTTTTAGCGTAAGTTTTTCTGCCGTTTTGATTAGAATTTGAAACGGCGGTCTGAGCGGAATTTTGATTTGTATTTTCCATTTGTCCTCTTAGAGTGTGAAGTTATTAAATTTAGTTTTAAAAGTCGCGAAATTTAAAATTTAGTTCTCTTTATAAGCACCGAACCTTAAAATTTTTTGTTGTCTTCTGCTGATGAGCTCGTCTATACTAAGATCGTCTAGCTTGTGCAGCTCGGTTAAGACGTAGTTTCCAAGCGCTTTTATCGCGCCGTCCTTATCCCTGTGGGCGCCCGTTTTAGGCTCTTTTATCACGTCGTCGATCAAGCCCAGCTCTTTTAGCTCCTCGGCTGTGATCTTTAGCGCCTTCGTAGCGGCCTCGCTCTTGCTCGGATCGTTCCACAAAATCGCAGCACAGCCCTCAGGAGAGATAACCGAAAAAATTGAGTTTTGAAGCATCGCCAGCCGATCAGCTACGCCAATAGCCAAAGCTCCGCCGCTGCCGCCCTCGCCTATAACGATGGCGATCGTAGGGGTTTTAATATCGCTAAGCTCATATAGATTTCGCGCGATTGCTTCGCTTTGGCCGCGCTCCTCGGCACCAAGTCCCGGATATGCACCCGGAGTGTCAATCAAAAACAAAATAGGAAGGTTAAATTTCTCGGCAAGTTTTGCTACGCGCAGTGCCTTGCGATAGCCCTCCGGATGGGGCATGCCGAAATTGCGCTTCAACTTATTTTTGGTACCGCGGCCCTTCTGCTCGGCGATTACGGTGATTTTGCGGTTACCCATAATACCCAGATAGCACACAATCGAAGGATCGTCCCTAAAGGCGCGGTCGCCGTGAAGCTCCCTAGCGTCTTGCAAAAGCGCACGAATATAATCGATCGCATAAGGGCGATCCGGGTGGCGCGCAAGCTGAAGTCTTTGGTATTCGCTTAAATTCTTATAAACTTTAGAAATTTCTTTTTCGAGGTTCTTATTTAAAATTTCGACCGCGTCCTCATCACCGCGAATTTTAGCGGCGGTGATGTCCTCGTCGATCTGCTTTATAGACTTTTCGAAGTCCAGATAGCTCGCCATTAATCTACTCTTTTGAAAATAAGCGACGCGTTTGTGCCGCCGAATCCGAAGTTATTGCTCATAACGCAATCGAGTTTGGCCTTCCTAGCTACGTTTGGCACATAGTCCAAATCGCAATCTGGATCTTTTGAAATTTGATTTATCGTAGGCGGTATGATGCCGTTTTTCATCGCTAAAAGGCTGATCGCAGCCTCTACCGCTCCGGCAGCGCCTAGGCAATGTCCTAGCTGGCCCTTGGTGGAGCTGACCGCAGGCACTTTGCCCTCGCCGAAAAGTTTTTTTAACGCCGCGGTTTCGTTTTTATCGTTTATTGCAGTGGATGTTCCGTGGGCATTGATATAATCAATCTTCGGGCGTCCCGCCATCTCGTAGGCCTTTTTCATAGCGCGGATCGGTCCGTCTAGGCTAGGCGAAGTGATATGATAAGCATCGCCGCTAGCGCCGAATCCTACGAGCTCGCCGTAAATTTTAGCACCGCGCGCTTTTGCGTCTTCTAGCTCTTCTAAAACCAAAGCCGCCGCGCCTTCGCCCATAACAAAGCCATTTCGCTCTGCATCAAACGGACGCGAAGCGTGCGCAGGATCGTCATTTCTAGCACAAAGCGCCTTCATCGCAGCAAATCCGCCGATACCTACGGGACAAACCGCAGCCTCGGCACCCACTGCGAGCATCTTTTTCGCTTCGCCAATCATAATAACTCTCGCAGCGTCCATAATCGAATGCGCAGAAGCCGCACAAGCCGTAACGCTGGATAAATTCGGACCTTTTAATTTATAATATATCGAAACAAAGCCGCCGAGCATATTTACTAATGCAGAAGGGATAAAAAACGGAGAAATTCGCCTAGGGCCGCGCTGCAAGCAGGTATTGGCATTTATCTCGATGTTCGGCAAACCGCCGATACCGCTAGCGGAGCTAACGCCGAATTCGTCGCTATCAAAGCTACTAAATTTAGCGTCATCCATAGCTTCGCCCGCAGCTTTAAGCCCGAGTTGGATAAATCTATCCATCTTTTTTATCTCTTTTCCATCCTCGATTATGCTCGAAGGATCGAAACCTTTTACTTCAGCTGCAATTTGAACCGGAAATTCGCTAGCGTCAAAGAGCGAAATTTTATCAACCCCGGTTTTTCCGTTACAGATATTTTCAAAACTGCTCTGTTTGTCAAGCCCGAGAGAGGTTACCATCCCGATGCCCGTTACTACGACTCGTTTCAAAACCGCTTCCTTAAAATTTTATTTCTTAGGCAAATTTTCTATATAATCTACTACGTCTTTAATGCTTACTAATTTTTCGGACTCGCTATCGGGAATCTCGATACCGAATTTCTCCTCTAAAGCCATTACAAGCTCAACTACGTCAAGAGAGTCCGCGCCCAAATCCTCGATAATTTTCGAATCTAGCTTAACCTGATCCGGGCTAACGCTTAGTTGCTCTACAACTACGTCTCTTACATCTTCAAATACTGCCATTTTAGCACTCCTTTAAAAAAATACCGCGTAATTCTATAATATTTAACCTTAAATTCCGCTATTTAACGCTACATATAGAGCCCGCCGTTGATTTTAAGCGTCTCGCCTGTAATGTAGCCCGCACCGTCGCTTAGCAAAAACGCAACTCCTTCGGCGACGTCGCTCGTGCTTCCGAGGCGCTTAAGCGGGATGCTCGCTTCGTAGCTTGCTTTTACGTCGTCGCTTAGCGCGTCCGTCATATCCGTAGCGATGAAGCCTGGAGTTATGCAGTTGAAGCGGATGCCGCGCGCTGCGCCCTCCTTTGCGAAACTCTTACTCATCGCGATCATTCCGCCCTTGCTCGCGCTGTAATTGACCTGCCCGGCATTGCCCATTTCGCCGACGATCGAGGCGATGTTTACGACCGCGCCGAAGCGCTTTTTGCTCATTAGTTTTAGGGCTTCGCGGCAGCCGATGAAGGCGCTGCTTAAATTTGCTTCGATCACGCCCATGAAGTCTTCCAGCTTCATCCTAAGCGCGAGCTTGTCGTTCGTGACGCCCGCGTTATTTACGAGATAGCTTAGCTCGCCGTCGCTTTGCGCGATCAGGGCAATCGCCTCGCTAAATTCCGCCTCGTTCGTCGCGTCAAATTTTATCACCGCACCCTCTCCGCCGTTTGCGCGGATCTCCTCTAGCAGCGCGTCAGCTATCTCGGGCTTTGAGCGATAATTGATCCATACCTTAAGCCCATAGCCCGCTAAAGTCCTTGCGATCTGTGCGCCGATACCGCGGCTTGCGCCCGTGATTAAAACATTTTTCCCGCTAAATTTCATACTTATCCTTTTGTTAAAATTTTAATCTCTAGCGTAAATTTATCCAAATTTACCTAAATTTTAGCAGTTTAAATCTACTCGCGACCCGCGCCGTTTAAATTTCAAAATAGCGCCTCATCCATCTCCGCGGGCTTTGGCAGCCCCATTAGCTTTAGTACGGTCGCTGCGACGTTGCTAAGCCCAAGTCCGCTTTTTAGTTCATGCACGCCGCGCCCTAGCACGAAGCAAAATACGTCAAAGGTCGTGTGGTTGGTTAAAATTTCGCCGCCAGCGTCTCGCATCGCCTCGCAGTTTCCGTGATCGCTAATCTGCACGTAGGCGTAATCGTGCGCCTTCGCCGCGCTTAAAATTTTACCGATGCACTCATCCACCGCTTCGACCGCCTTTACCGCGGCGTCGTAATTGCCCGTATGGCCGACCATATCGCCGTTTGCGAAATTTACGACGATGAAATCGATCCCCGCTTCGATGCCGCGAATCACCGCATCGCACACCGCAGGCGCGCTCATCTGCGGCTGCTCGTCGTAGGTTTTTACTTTGGGGCTCGGGATCAGCACGCGAGTTTCGTTCGGCAGCGGCTCCTCGACGCCGCCGTTAAAGAAAAACGTCACGTGTGCGTATTTTTCGGTCTCGGCGGTGTGAAGCTGCGTAAGACCGGCTTCTGCGATCACTTCGCAAAGCGTGTTTTTTAGCACGGGCTTCTCAAATAGCAGTGGAAATTTAAAGCTCGCGTCGTATTCACTCATCGTGATTAAATTTTGCACGACGAATTTTCGCTTGAATTCGCCGAAGCCCTCATCGCCCAAAGCCGCGCAAAGCTCTCTAGCGCGATCGTTTCTAAAATTTATAAAAATAACTCCGTCATCCGCGCCGATACCGCTAAAGCCGTTAAAGATCGCAGGCTCGATAAATTCGTCGCTCACGCCGCGCTCGTAGCTTTGCAACACGTATTCGCTCGGCAAAATTTCAAGCGGCGCCGCTTCGCCCATAAGCACGTCGTAAGCGCGCTTCACGCGATCAAAGCGCTTGTCGCGATCCATCGCATAAAAGCGCCCGCTCACGCTCGCAACTTTAAATTTAGCCTGTAAATGCTTTAAAAATTCCGCTCCGCTGCTTGGCGAAACGTCGCGCCCGTCGGTGATAGCGTGCGCCCACGTCTCGCAACCCGCATTCTGCGCTATCTCGCAGATCGCGTCAAAATGGCGCAGATGTGAATGCACGCCGCCGTCGCTGTAAAGCCCTATGACGTGCGCTCTGCGGCACTTTGAAAGCAGGCTTTGTAGCGCTTCGTTTTTCTCAAGCGAGCCCTCGTCGATCGCGCGATCGATTTTGACTAGGTTTTGATACAGAATTCTACCGCTTCCGATCGTCATGTGCCCTACTTCGCTATTTCCCATCTGCCCTTGCGGCAAGCCCACGGCAAGCCCGGAGGTGTGCAGCAGCGTATTGGGCACGTTTTTAAAAAGATAATCATAGGCGGGCTTTTTAGCATTTGCGAACGCGTTAAATTTATCGCTCGCATTAAAGCCGATGCCGTCGGTGATAAGTAAAATCGTCTTTTGCCCCATTTTGGCTCCTAAATTTCGTCTAAATTTCGCCGTGCAGGCCTTTTGAGGCGGATCTGCGGCGCTGTTTTTACGAGCGGCATTATACTTTCTTTTAGCAAATGCGACAAAATTTCATCCGCCCTAAAAGCTAAATTTTACCTCTTTTATACTAAAATGCGTATTTTCATAATAAAATTTCATAAAATTTCAAAGGCAAACTTTGTTTTATTATCTTTATCATCTTACGAATATAAATTTCTTCCAATACATCACCGCGCGCGCAGGCCTTGCGTTTTTTATCGCTTTTTGTTTTTCGGTCTGGGCTATGCCGCGGTTTATCCGCTGGGCGCAAAATAGACACGCCGCGCAGCCCATCTACGAGCTCGCGCCGCAAAACCATCAGAAAAAGAGCAAGACCCCTACGATGGGCGGGCTCGTTTTCGTTACCGCCGCGGTGCTTGCTAGCCTGCTGTGCGCCAAGCTAAACAACGTCTTCGTGCTCTGCGGCCTGCTTTGCCTTACGGGCTTTGCGTTCATCGGCTACAAAGACGATATCTCTAAAATTTTAGGCCGCCAAAACCACGCAGGCCTTAGCGCGCGGGCTAAATTTGCACTGCAAAATTTCTTGGCTTTTCTGATCGGGGCTACGCTTTATGCTTTTAGCGACCTGGGCGGGGAATTTTTCGTGCCGTTTTTCAAATACCCTCTGCTAAATTTATGGATCTTCGCGCCGCTGTTTTGGACGATCGTGATAAGCGCTAGCTCAAACGCGGTAAATTTAACCGACGGGCTAGACGGGCTAGCGACCATTCCTTCGGTGTTTTCGCTCTGCAGCTTGGGCGTATTTGCCTATCTTTGCGGGCATGCGATCTACTCGCAATATCTCTTGCTACCGCGCGTCGCGGGCGCGGGCGAGGTCTGCATCATCGTCTCGGCGCTGATCGGCGCGCTGCTTGGGTTTTTATGGTTTAACTGCTACCCCGCCGAAGTCTTTATGGGCGATAGCGGTAGCCTCAGCGTGGGCGCGTTTTTAGGATACTGCGCGGTCATCACGAAAAATGAAATTTTACTCATAATGATCGGCTTCGTCTTCGTCATCGAAACGCTCAGCGTGATCTTGCAAGTGGGCAGCTTTAAAATTTTTAAACGCAGAATTTTCCTGATGGCGCCGATACATCACCATTTCGAGCTTAAAGGCTGGGTCGAGAACAAAATCATCATCCGCTTTTGGATCATCGCGCTGATCGCAAATATCATAGCGCTGACATCGCTGAAACTGAGATAAAATGCGAGCGCAGATTGAGCGCAGTTTTTTGAAAGATGCGAGAGAAACGGCGAGATGGCTGAGCTTGGCGCGGGCGAGATAACTCGAATTTTATGGGGCGAAAGGGGAGAAAAATGAAAAAATCGCTATTTGGCTACGGGCTTACGACTAGAGCGATCGCCGAGCACTGCCGCGACGAAGGCTGCTGGGAGATCTACGACGATAAATTTGAAATTTCTTCGGGCGCGCCGAAGCTGGACGAGTTCGGCAATGCGCTTTTAAACCCAAGCGAGTTCGATCCCGCCGCAAGCGAGCTTGAAATCCCGAGCCCGGGCTTCCCGCCGCATCACGAACTGGTGCGAAAGGCACGAAATTTAATCAGCGAATACAACTATTTCGACGATTACGAAGGTCTTAAAATTTGGATCAGCGGCACGAACGGCAAGACGACGACGACGAAGATGATGCAGCACCTGCTCGAGCGATACGGCTCGCAAATGGGCGGCAACGTGGGCGTCCCGCTTGCAAAGCTTGATAAAAGCGCCAAAATTTGGGTGCTGGAGACGAGCTCATTTACGCTGCACTACACCAAGCACGCGCGCCCCGACATCTACGTGCTGCTTGCGATCACGCCCGATCATCTCAGCTGGCACGGCGATTTCGCGGAATATGAGCGCGCCAAACTCTCGCCGCTGCTAGAAATGCGCGAAGGCTCCGTGGCGCTGATCCCGCGCGCCTACGAAAGCTCCGCCGCCGCGCAAAACAGCCTTGCTCGCGTAATCTGTTACGAGGACGAAGCGGATCTGGCGCAAAAATTCAGCATCGATTTAGGCGAGATAAAATTCCGCACCCCCTTTTTGATCGACGCGCTTTTGGCGCTGTGCGTGGAGAAAATTTTATTCGACAGATACGACGCCATGCGACTAAACGACTTCGTGATCGAGGGCAATAAGCTCGAAGAGCTTACCGACGCGCGCGGCAGGGTCTGGGTCAATGACACGAAGGCCACCAACATCGATGCATGCGCGCAGGCGCTGAAGCGATACGCGGGGCGCAAAATACATCTGATCCTCGGCGGCGACGATAAAGGCGTGGATCTGCACCCGCTTTTTGCGGAGTTTAAAAAATACAATCTGCGAATTTACGCAATCGGCTCAAATACCGATAAAATCGTGCTTTTATGCGACGAGTACAATCTTCCTTGCGTGCGCTGCGAAATTTTACAAACCGCGGTGAGCGAAATTTCGAAGCGGTACCGAGGCGCGGATTTTGAAAAAAGCGGCGCGAGCGAATTGGAAGTACAAAATTCAAGCACGGATAGCAGGTGTGACGGCGACAGCAAGGCAAAAGAAAGCGCAAAGATCGGCGAAAATACGCCGTATGAAGGGGGCGGCTCATCTGCCGCAAGCGACGACGCCTATTCGCCGAAACGCCGCACAAACGACGGTGAAACTCGAAATTCGCAGAATTCTAAAAATTTCGAAAATTTTAAAAATTCCATACATTCTGCGAGCGAAATAGCGCTGTTAAGCCCTGCATGTGCCAGTTTGGATCAATTTAAAAGCTACGCCGAACGCGGCGAGCTATTTAAAAAACAGGTCGCACAGCTTGGATAAATAGGCCTATCGAGGTTAGCCAGATCGAGCTGAGATTTTATTTAACACAGCATGCAATCGCATTATAAAATTTCAACGCTTCTGCCGCGCGGATATATCTAAGCAATCTAAAGCCAAAGCATGCCTCGCGACGTCACACAACCATTGGCTTTGGCGCAATGTTTATATAAAGATGCCTCGCCAAATCAAAAAATTTAAAGCCATTTTCAGTGTTAAATTTATCTAATTGTAGCCCGTTGTCCGTTATGCGCGCAAATTTAAAACAATGCTATCTTCTAGCGCAAATTTATCTACTTTGCATAGCCCAAGACCAAGCGTACAATTTGCAAAGTCAGCCAAATAGTAAAATTTTATATCACTTTGCTTTTTAGATCGATAGCTTATTTTGATTATTGCAAATTACTGCACAAGCAATATTTTCGCTACTGAAATTTAGAAAATTTTAACTGAGTATATTTAGTTGTTTTGGGGCGCAATGTGCAAAAATCTTGCGAAAATCGATGATTTTAACCGAGATTTAAGTATTGCATGGCTAAAATTACTTTTCTTTTTCGGTGGTTGGATAGCTCAGTCGGTAGAGCAGCAGACTGAAAATCTGCGTGTCGGCAGTTCGATTCTGCCTCTAACCACCATTGCCTATTTTTTACAATCTAACACAATCCAATAAAACCCCTAAAATACGGACTTCAAGAGATTTTAACCCTCTAAAGCAGTCTAAAATAATCAAGCAAAGCTAGCAATTTAAAAACATTTTAAAAATATTTTTGGCAAAATTCCGAAAGCCAAGCGAAAAAATATTTTTAAAACTTACCAAATGCCCTATCTAACGGGCTTACAAGGCACTCCAAAAAATGTTTTAAAACGCTTGAAACGCCCAAAATGGGGGTTTTATCAAGCTTAAAAAAACGCCGCAAAAGCAAAAAATATTTTAAACCTCATCAAATCCCCCTATTTTAGGCACACGCAGAACAAAAAGGCGGCGATTTTAAAAATATTTTTGCGCGGGATTTTGAGCCGAAAACCGAAAAAATATTTTTAAATCGTCTCAAATAACGCATTTAAGGGAGTTGGAACGCAATGGCTAGGATAGTAAAACCGCTTAGTGATAAGCAAATCAAAGAGGCAAAGCCAAAAGCCAAAGATTACAAGCTCACGGATGGCGACGGCTTGGGGTTGATAGTAAGCAAAAGCGGGCGCAAGCGCTGGGTATTTGCTTTTATTAGCCCCGATACGGGCAAGCTGAATAACACGGGACTAGGCAACTACCCCGTTTTATCGCTAGCCGAAGCGCGAGAGAAGCGAACCGAGCTTAAAAAGCTAGTGATGAGAGGTATCGACCCTATCACGGAAAAGAAGCGCGCCAAAGCTCAAAGAATAAGCGAGCATAATCTCAGTTTTGAAAAGGTCTTTAACGAGTGGCTAGAGTTTGAGACTAAAAGCATACTGCCCCAAACGCTAAAGACCAAGCGCGGACGCATTGAAAACCACGTAATGCCGATACTAAAAGATAGGGGCATAAAAAGCATTACTCACGGCGAGATAGCGGACATCCTTAAAGAAACGTCAAAGACTACGCCGCAAACCGCCGAGATAATCAACCAAATTTTAAACCGCGTCTTTTTATTTGCCGTATCGAGCGGGTATGCGGAGCTTAACATTATGGCAAATATCGACGCCAAAAGCCTAATCCCTAAAACCAAAGTCGAGCATTACGCCAAGCTAACCGAGCGCCAGGACTTAAAGGCATTTTTTAACGCCATTTATGATTATCCCCATTTTGAGACGATTAAAAATGCGATGAAGCTATGCCTACACCTACCGCTAAGAGCCGCGCCGCTGTCGCGCCTAAAATGGGATTACGTAGATTTCGATAGGAGGCTTTTAACCATTCCGCGCGCCGAGCAGAAAATCAAGCGTAGCGAGATAGGCGATTTTAAACTACCTCTTAGCGATGAGGTTATGCGGATACTTGAGGACCAGGCGAAATTAAGCAGGGCATACGAGCATATTTTTATTAACTCGCACTTTACGGGGCATATCCACAAAGACACCGCCACGAACGCGATTAAAGGCTTTGACTTTAGAGATAGGCAGACGGGGCGCATCGTAACCCTGCATAGCCTGCGGGGCATATTTATGACGCAGGCGTTTAACAATATGCAAAAGCACGGAGTAAGCAAAGAGGCTATCAAAAAGGCGCTAGACCACCTACACGGCGATAAAGTGGATTTAAGCTATTCCGAAAAAGCCGATTTTTTGGACGAGCTTAAAATTTTGCTGGACTGGTGGAGCGGCTACATTCTCAAAATAAAAAACAACTAGGAGGCAAGAAATGGCAAAAAGCGAGATACTAAGCAAGGGTGTAAAAATATCCGAAAGTAGAGATACGCAAGGCGCAAAAGACGATAAAGAAAAACAAGATACGGAGGCGATAGAACAAGTTTTAACCGATATTAGAGAAAAGCTAGAATACATCGATAAGGCAAGGCCTAATCCTAATTTACTGATTGCCTTTAACGAAATGATAAAAAATAAAGACGATGATGAATTCTTTCCTACTACTTACAACCCCGATTTATTCCCCAAGTTTAAAATTTTAACTCCTTTTTACCAATCAGACGAAGCCAAAGAGGCAATTTTAAACGCTTTCGTAGATTTCTTTAAAAATATTAAAGAGGCAAAAGCTAAGAAAAGCGACATCGTCATAAGATACGAAAATTATCTTGAGGCGTTGGAGCTTTTAAATCACACTTTTTATTTTAGCGAGTATTCAACGGGCAAGCCGTATATCCACGACCCTTTTGGTCGCAATTGCGATTGCGACCCTTATCCAGAATACGAAAGATTTATGAGAGCAGCAACCGAATATTTTGCGCCGTTTAAAGAGCGAAAGGATAGATACGACCTTTTAAACAACACTCAAAAGATAAGAGATAAATTTTCAAACATCTTGATTTTAAAAGCGAAAATGTATCAGATCGTTGGCGTGGATAAAAACAAAAAAGCTAGGCTAGCAAATAAAATATACAAATATTTTTATCCTAACGATAAAGACGCGCAAGACGCCTAAAAATATTTTTAGCCCCGATAAAAGCTCTATTTTAAGGGCTTTTATCCTTTAAATTACCTGCCGATTTTATTCACAATTAAACACTTTTATTCATTCGCCTAAAAATATTCTTTCTTGTTTAACTTTTTCAATCTCGCCATAATTCGCACAATCTCTGCAGAGATAATCCAAATAATAAAGGCTAAGCAATGAGAAAAAGTGAAGTATCTAAGAACGGCGCAGATTGCTAATATCTACGGCATAGGCTTAAGCACGGTGTGGTATTTTGCTAAACAAGGCTTTCTAAGACCGATAAAATTTAGCAAAAACATCACCTTTTTTGACCCCTCCGAAGTAGAGGCGTTTTTTATGAGAAAGGCGGCGCAAGATGAAGTCGCTGTTTAAGGACGAAGCCGAGAAAAGGCGGTATTTACGTTTTTACGCCTATTTATCTAAATATCCCGATATTAAGGCGATATACGCGCAGGCGGACGCTCAGGAGCAAGGCGAGCGACAAAAGGGCGCGTTGAAGCCCTAAGCGTAGCGTTTGACCTATTCGAGGAACGCGAGAACGAGATAAATCAAAAGGCTATCGCGGACTTTGCGAGCGAGTGCAAAGACCTAAAAAATGCGCCCGAGCATTACGAAAAAATGCTAAAAGCGTGCTACCCCGATATTTATCTCAAATACTTACAGGACGAGCTAGACGGAAGCAAAACGGCGAATTTTAAGGATGTAGCCTTTGATTTATTCCTAGCGCTATCAAAGCAGAACGAGCAAATGCAAGAGCTACTAACCGAGAACGAAAGATTTGCCCTAACCTTTTTAACTACAAAGGGGGGCGAGCAATGGGGCGGAGTAAGCTAAATTTTACACCTAGCGCATTTTGTTTCAGCGCGGGCGATAAGGATATGCTAAAGGCATTTAAAAGGCAGCTACATATCTACAAGGTGCAGAGCCTGGACGGAGCGTCGCAGGAGCTGTTAGATTGCGCTTATGACTTATTTCACATCACGCGGACGCAAGAGGAGAGTATTAAGGCCTTAGAGGTCAAAGCGGGCATAAGAGAGGAGCGGAAAAAATGAGAACGTCGATAGTAAAAAAGCAGATTTTGTTAAAAATGATAAATAGCGATAAGCCCATAAGGGCGGCAAGCATTATCGCAAGTAATCAAAACGTCTATTTGCTACAACTAGAGCAAAGCGGATTGATAAGTCGCAGATGGCGAGATGAGGTAAAGAAAGACCACAAAATCGCTTATTTCAAAGACGACGCCCAAAGAGCTAAAGCCGTCCGGTGGCTAAAGGCTGTGGGCGTAGAAATAAAAGAGCAAGGAGGTCAAAATGAGCGCGATAGTAAAATTTAACAATCTTGATTTAGAGATTTTGGAGTATCGCGATACGTGGAGCTTATCAGATAGACAAGTAACCCAAGCTTACGGCGTGACCCAAGAAGCGGCAAGGAAGCAACACACGCAGGGCGCGACGGAATACGTCGAGGGC
>NZ_CALIBB010000087.1 GCF_938045595.1 uncultured Campylobacter sp. | reverse complement strand
TCCCCGTGAGTGAAATTTGACGCTCATTATAGCGAAAAATGGGATTAAATCAAGCTCAGCGCATAGAGAGGTACTATATTTATTTTGCTAGGACTTAAAAGATACGAAATTTTAGAAAATACCTCTTTCCTTAAATATTTTCATTATAAAATTTTTAAAAGTAATACACATAGCAGCCTCGGTCATCGTATATATCAAATAAAATCGAAAATTTATCTTTATTGTTTACGGCCAATTGAACTCTAATGTTCAAAGAGGGCTCTTTTGCCAGCTCAAAATTAAAATGGCGCAGCAGTATGGACCTCAAAAAATTTGGCTCAAGCGCCTTTTCTTTTATAAAGATAACGCCCGCTCTGGCGCCGTTTTTATAAAGCTTAGCTTTTGTGTATTGCCCCTTCATATTTTTAAGAAGATATTCTTCTATTTTCTCATCTCTTTCCCAAAAAAGAATTTTATAAACTACACTATCTAAGTGGCTTGCTTTTGAAATTAAAAACATAACTAGCCTTATTTTAGCCTCGACATCGATATTTTCAAAATCTATTCTTGATCTGGCTACGCCTCTTTTATTTCTACTTATTTTTCTAAATTCTATATCGAAATTAGTTGGATCTATAATGCTTTTTATCATTGTCATCGCCTTTCAAAGCCCTTTTGCTGCGTGATACTATACAAGCTCGCTTTAAAATCCTTATCTACTTTTTCCATTTAAATTTAAACCTCTTTCGCTTAATTTTTATAAAATTTTCCAGTTGCTTATCGGTAAAATTTAAAATCTCTTTTCGGTTTTGTAAATTTACATAGGTGTGCCTTATATCGCAATTACCGACAAAGGCGGCTTCCCAGTTCTTAATTAGCCAACTCGAGCTTATCGCATATTCCCGTCCTTTATTCGAGCGCATTTTATCGCTATAGCCAATAGGCGCAAACATACCGGAATAAAACCCCTCCAGATAGGGTAGTCTCGGGCATCCTTCCGTATCGGTTGCGACTATAAATTTTATCTTTCGATCATATGGACGAAAAGCCTTGTGACACTCTATAATATCTCCATTTTTTAGATCGTCTTTGAATTCTAAAAATTTATAAGTAAATTTTGCAGGAATTTTATCATTTATCCTTTTGTATTCGGCTAAAAAACTATCGTAATAAGAAAATATGCTTATATTTCTGGGCGACTCTGGATCACATACAAAATCTAAATTCTCCAATATCCACTTTTTAGAAATCAGACCATTATTATTTTTCGCATTAGCTTCGGGCGGCAATACTATAAACTCCCCCGAATTATCGCCGTTTATACGTAGCAGATTATTCCAGCTACAAAATAAAAACCGCCTTTGACCGATCTGCAGTATATCGCCCTCCGCGAAAATTTCTCTAAAATTATTAATCGAAAATTTCCTTCTACCTCTTACGGGTATTATCTTTTTATAATTTCTTTCCATGGTCTTTCTTCTGTTTTATTATTAAATCGCGGCACACTCGCTAAATTCCTAAATGCAAAATATATAAATCATTTTTAATTGCCGAATCGATTAGTTCCAATAGACTGTCTAATTGCTCGATAACCGAGGATTTATTTAACACACAATTTTTATCAAAAACAATTTGCTCATCCGCGCTCAAGAAAAGCGACCTCCAAGAGCATATTATATCTCTAAATTTAGCTTTATCTTCTATCCAGCTATAGCCATAGTAATTTAGACCTTTTTTCAAATTTACCTCATCGTTCCATGTGGTTTGCACCCACTCAAGAGAGTACGAAATATGAAGTATCAGATCATCGCTAATTACTACACTAAGCTCTTTAGAGAAGATATTTTCTTTTGTCTTTTTGAGTAAAAATTCATGTTTAGGCATAAGACTCCTTATTGTTTTAAAATATGACTTTAATAAAGCTCGATCTAGCTATTCGCCAAATTCCATCCAGGCTGCGGCATATTCTTGTGTCTCATTTCTAAAATATTTGCTAATTATATTATATTCGTCTTCTTTCGCAATATTTATAATTGTTTCAACAAAGCCGGTGCAAAACGCCGTACCGATATATTCGTCTTCGCTTGCCGCTCCCTTTTCCACAAAATCAAAAATTTCATTTCTTGTCTTTTCGTCCAAATCATCAAAAATTTTAATCGTAGTTTCTGCAAAAGATGCAAGCAACCACAATAAGCTAGGTATGTACTCCATATCGAAAGGAAATATCTGCTCTTGATAGGCGCTAAAATACGCCCTATTTTTCTTTATAAAGAAATAGATATATTCCTCATACTTGCCCAAATCAGTCTCTATTAAGCGCATTTGCCAATCCTTATAAAATTCCATTATAATACTTCCCCCAAAATTTTATAGCGCTTTTTATCTCCTTTTCAAAATGTTTGAATGGTATATAAATTTCTTCTTGTTCGTAGGGTTTTAACTTTTTATATTTCTTGGAATGCGTAATTCTCGCAATATCTTCATAATTTTTTTGCAAAAAATCTATGATTATTTTTACCTCATCTCTGCTAAATTGTTTCGCTCGCGCCCGCCGCATAGGCGGTGCAAATGCTTGAATAAACATATCTTCTATAATCGCTTTATCGCCGAAGTGCTCATAAAAATCAATAAAATCCAGGATATAATACCTAAAAGCATAGTCATTGAAAACCTGCAAATCTCCCGATAAAAGTTTGATCGTGCTATGGTCTAAATCACACAGATCTTTACCGCACAAATCTTGCTCTACAAACTCATCCTTTTGTATAGGATTCGTTATAATTTCCGGCTTTTGCAGTTTAAGTCGCGCCTTTAGCGCTTTTATTCTATTCGATAAGTTCATTTTGTCCTCCTTTTTAGAAAGCATAAAATTTGAGCTTGGCTTATAATGCTCTTTTACTCTTAATAGATATATCAAATACAGGATCAATCCTATGATAAGTAGTAGTTGCATAATGACGGATTGGGTTGTGGCTACGACATAGACCTTCCCTCCGCGATAACCGCCTTCCGTTAATAGTTTATGAAAATTTAAAGACGATAGGATAATAAAAAATATCGTCATTACAATTCTTACCGGTTTCATGGTTTTAAATTATCCTTATATGAAATTCTAAGGACGGTTTATCGCCTTTTATCCAATCAAAGTCCAAGAATTTCATCGATAAATACGCCTCACTAACGATTCAAACTCATTCATCTAAAAAATACACGTCATTATCTAAATTTATATCGTTATCCGCTAATTGCCTTAGCAAGCCCGTATCGTAGTATAGGCCCGGCAAGTTGCTGTGGCTGTAAATCACGACTCTTAGCAGCTTTTTTACGCTTTGTAATTTTATACTCCTTGCGACATTTATGTCTGCCAAGAATTTTTTAATTAGATCTCCGGCAGAAGGTATATCATAAAATTTTCCCTCTATGCTAAAGCCAAAATTTCTGTATTTTAAAATAGAACCTTTTAGTTTCAAATCTCCTTTTTGCCAGACTTTTGTTGCAGATATGCCGTTGCTGCTTATTGTTTCGGATAGATCCCTATCGCTTTCGATCGATAGGATTAGGATTACTTTGTTGCTTTTCAAGATCGCTCCTAAAATTTTTTATATCCCATCTACGCACACATCGGCATTCGGCTCGGCGCACATTTTTATATTTATCCGAATATGAGCAAAACCAACATATTCTGTATTGTAAGCTAAAATTTTCATTTGGATACCCGCCCGGGGCAAATGACTGGGCAGTATGCAAAGTCATCTCCGTTTCTAGCGCGATAATTGGTGATATATTCGATCGCCACTTCGAATGCATTGTCATCTTCCGCTTTAGTGCCCCAGTAGTCGTATGTGATGATGGGCTCATTGCCGCTTAAGCGATATACGTCTCCTCCTACGATAATCATACCTTTATCTCTTGTGATTTTTAGCAC
>NZ_CALIBB010000086.1 GCF_938045595.1 uncultured Campylobacter sp. | reverse complement strand
GAGCTTTTTAAATAGAGATTTTAGCGGCAAGGACGCTAGCGCTGCGCTTGAAAATGCAGGCATCACGACGAATAAAAATACCGTACCGGGCGAGACGCGCAGCCCGTTCGTCACCAGCGGCATTCGCGTCGGCAGCCCCGCACTTACCGCGCGAGGGATGAAGGAGAAAGAATTTGAGTTTATCGGAAATAAAATCGCCGACGTGCTAAGCGACATCTCAAATTCCAAGCTTCAGACGCAGGTCAAAGAGGAGGTGCGAGATTTGGCGCACCGCTTTATCATCTACGACCGCGCGATGTATTAAATTTAATAAATTCGGGTAAGCTTACCCGAATTATCTATTTCGTAAATTTTGCGTGGTAGAATTTACAAAGTAAATAATAATCTTAGGAGAGAGTATGAACGACAAAAATTTCGATATGAGCAGCATAGACGACATAGTGATCAATAGCGGCAATGTCGATAAGGACGCGAATTTAAAAAAAGGTCTTACCGTCGCAGCTGGCGTCGTAGTTTTATTCTTAATCATTTTAATCATAATGAAGGCTATTAATAAAGACGATATTGATACTAACGCAGGTCTTACTATGCCTAGTGAAGAAGAGCTTGCCAAAGCGGAGCAAAAGCCTGCCGTACAAGTTCAAAAACCTGAGCCTTCGCAGCCTGAGCCTGTAGAGGTGAAATCAGAACCCAATACAGCATCTGCAGCTCCAACCAAAGTAGAGATAAAAACCCAAGAGCCTAATTCCGAAAGCAAGGTCGTCGCAAGCGCTCAGCCTGAAGCACAGAAAGTAGAAATCCAAAAGCCCGAAATCAAAGAAGAGCCAAAAAAATCCGAAGTTAAAATAGAAAGTAAAAAGATTGAGCCTAAAGACGAAGCCAAAAAGTCTGAAAAAACGGACGTAAAAAAGTCCGAGCCTAAGAAAGAATCTGCAAAAGACGAGATCAAAAAAGAACCTTCTAAAACCGAAATTAGAAAAGTCGAGCAAAAAGTAGAGCCTAAAAAAGAACCTGAAAAACAAGCAAAAACAGAAGTTAAAAAAGAGCTTTCAAAAACGGAAGCTAAAAAGGAACATGCTAAAGCTGAGACCAAAAAAGAGCCCGCTAAGCCCGAGCCTAAAAAAGAAGCTAGCAAGCCAGAGTCTAAAAGTGAGAGCGTAAAGGCTGGCGTTGCAGCAAAGAGCACCAGCACCAGCGTGGCAAACGGCAGTTATGTGCAGGTTTTCGCATCCAATGCCTACGATCCAAACGGATCTGATACCAAAAAAATCACCAAAAAAGGCTACAGCCCAATTGCGCTGCAAACTCACGTTGGAAGCAAGAGCGTGACTAAAATTTTAGTCGGACCTTTTGAGGGCGAGGCGCTACAAAAGGCGCTTAGCGATATGCGCAGCATCAATAGCGGTGCGTATATTTACCGAGTGAAATAGTGGACAGATTTGCGGTTTTCGGCAACCCGATCGCGCACTCCCTCTCGCCGCTACTTCATAATTACGCGATAAAATTTTTGGAGCTGGACGCCTACTATGGGCGAGTTTTGCTGCAGCGCGGCGAGGAGCTGCGAGCTAAATTTGAAACTTTAAGGCTTGCGGGCGCGAACGTAACCGTGCCTTTTAAGCTCGACGCATTTAAAGCATGCGACATCTTAAGCGAGGCGGCGCAGAAGATAGGCTCGGTAAACACGCTGGTGCTAAAAGGCGGCGCGCTGCAAGGCTTTAACACCGACGCGCAAGGCTTTTTCTGCGCGATTTTGGGCTTTGGTGAGATTCGCAATGCGCTTATTTTAGGTGCTGGCGGCACGACGCGAGCGATCGGCTACGCGCTAGGCAAAAACGGCGTGAAATTCGACATCCTAAACCGCAGCACAAAGGATTTCGACTTCGGCTGCGAGGAGTTCTTTACCTATGAAAATTTCAGATCCAAAGACTACGATCTGATCGTCAATGCCACCGGCGCGGGGCTCAAAGATGACGCGCTGCCTGCGCCCGAGGGGGTAATAGATGAAATTTTATCCCGCGCAAAATTTGTCTTTGATGCGATCTACGGCAAGCAGACTTCGTTTTTACAAGCCGCGCGTGCAAAAAATCTACCCGCAAAAGACGGCAAGGAGATGCTGATAAATCAAGGCGCGCTTGCTTTCAATCTCTTTTTCGGCGGCAAATTCGACCTAGCAGAGATTGCAGCGCTGATGAGCCATGCTGCAAATTTACGCTAAATCGACTCTTAGGCTTTTCAATTATCCGCCCGGTCTAACGAAATGCTTTAGATTTTGCGCCGAGTTAATTATACGTTCTTAAATTTTATATCGTGTAATTCGGGCGTTTAGCCTCAAAATTTTTACGTTTGCTTTCAACCGAGCCGTGTTAATTTACCTACAAAAAATTCTGTTTAAAATAGCTACAAATTAGGCACAAAGATGCTTGGTAAAGTCTCGCGCATTTTTCTGCTCGCTTCTTGATATATTCTATTCTAAAATTTTATATGACGAATCTAAACTAAAATTTTGTGCAGTTTAAGTAAAATGCGATCGGTTGCGAATTATGCGGTAGAAACTTTATTTAAGTGTGGTGGCGCAAAAACTCATTTATTAAAAAGATAAAATTGCTACCAAAATTTCAAAATTTAAAGCTAAATTTTAATTAATTGTTATACAATAAAAAATATAAACTAATAATTGCTAAAGGTTAAAATTTGATGTTTTTCGGCAAAATTTTAAAATTTTACGCGCACGGATTTGCTTCGATGAAGCTTGGCAAAACGCTGTGGGCGGTGATTTTGATCAAGCTATTCATAATTTTAGTGCTACTTAAATTTTTCATTTTCGACGAAAACTTGGATTCTAAATTTAAAACCGATCAAGAAAAAATCGATTTCATCTATAAAAATTTGACTAAGGAGTAGGAATGCAAGAGCTTGCTAGCGTGGATTGGTCGAGGGCGCAGTTCGCACTCACGGCACTTTATCACTTTCTTTTCGTGCCCCTAACGCTGGGGCTTAGCTTTATCGTGGCGTTTATGGAGAGCCTATATGTCGCGACCGGCAAGCAGGAGTGGCTCAAGATCACTAAATTTTGGCTGCGCCTTTTCGGTATAAATTTCGCCATCGGCGTCGCGACGGGCATCATAATGGAGTTTGAGTTCGGCACCAACTGGGCGAATTACAGCTGGTTCGTGGGCGACATCTTCGGCGCGCCGCTTGCGATCGAGGGCTTGCTTGCGTTTTTCTTAGAAGCTACCTTCTTTGCGGTAATGTTCTTCGGCTGGGACCGCGTAAGCAAAAAATTTCATCTTCTCTCGACCTGGCTCGTGGCGATCGGATCGAATTTAAGCGCGTATTGGATTCTAATCGCGAATGCTTGGATGCAAAACCCTGTTGGTACGAGCTTTAATCCAGATACGATGCGAAACGAGATGAGTAATTTTTTAGATATCGCGCTATCTCACTTCGGAGTGGCTAAATTTTTACATACCGTCGGCGGCGGCTACATTACCGCGGCGCTTTTCGTGCTTGGAATTTCGGCGTTTTATATGCTAAAAAACAAAGACTTCGCGCTTGCTAAAAAAAGCTTCATCGTAGCGGCAAGCTTCGGTATGCTAAGCTCGCTTTTCGTGCTATTTAGTGGCGACGAGAGCGCCTATCAGGTTGCACAAAAGCAGCCGATGAAGCTTGCGGCGATGGAAGGTCTGTATAAAGGTGAAGTAAACGCGGGCATCGTCGCGGCGGGAGTTTTAAATCCGAGCAAACTTCCCGGAGACGATAAGGAGCCGTTTTTATTTGAGATCAAGGCGCCTTACGCGCTGGGGCTGATGGCTACGAGAGGGCTTGATAATTTCACTCCTGGCATCGATGATTTGGTATTTGGAAACGAAAAATTCGGCATCGAAGGCGCGGATAAAAAGATCGAAAAAGGCAAAATCGCCCTGCAAGCGCTAAAGGATTATAAGACCGCCAAAGACGCGAATGACACCGCGGCGATACAGCAGGCGCGCGAAATTTTATTCGGCAACCAAAATATGCAAAATTTAGGCTACGGCTACCTTGACGATGCGAAGCAGATCGTCCCTCCCGTGGCGCTTACATTTTATAGCTTCCACGTGATGGTGGCTTTGGGAAGCTATTTTATCTTGCTATTTTTCGTGACGCTATTTTTGGCGATGCGAAAAAACCTCGCCGAATACAAGAAAATTCTATGGCTTTGCGTCTTTAGCATTCCTCTGGGATACGTCGCGTGCGAGGCGGGCTGGATCGTAGCCGAAGTAGGGCGCCAGCCGTGGGCGATACAAGATCTTATGCCGGTAGGCGTCGCAGCTACGAGCCTGGCAGGAACGAACATAATGATCTCGTTTATGCTCTTTGCGGTTTTATTTACGGTTTTATTCATAGCCGAGATAAAGATCATGCTAAAACAGATAAAGATAGGATTTTAAGATGCACGAAATTTTTCAAATTTATTGGTGGTGCGTGGTTTCGCTTCTGGGCGGAATTTTAGTTTTTATGCTCTTCGTGCAGGGCGGTCAGACGCTGCTATTTACGCTGGCGAAAAATGAGACCGAGAAGGATTTCATAATAAATTCCATCGGCAAGAAATGGGAGCTCACGTTTACTACGCTCGTGATGTTCGGCGGGGCGTGCTTTGCGGCGTTTCCGCTATTTTATGCGACCAGCTTCGGCGGTGCGTATTGGGCGTGGATGGCTCTGCTTTTTTGCTTTATAATCCAAGCCGTCGCCTACGAGTACAGAAAAAAGCCCGATAATTTCTTGGGCGCTAAAACTTATGAAGCCTTTCTTTTCATAAACGGCTCGCTGGGTACGATCCTGCTTGGTATCATCGTCTCGACGCTTTTTAGCGGCAGCGAATTCGCGCTGGGCGATAATAATTTCGTACAGTGGAAAAACCCCGCTCGCGGACTTGAAGCGCTAGCAAATCCGTTTAATTACATCTTGGGAGTTGCGCTATTTTTCTGCGCCAGAACGGGAGCAAGCTTATATTTGATGAACAATATCGCCGAGCCCGAAATGATTGCCAAGCTCAAAGCCTCGCTTAAATTTAACGCTATCGCGTTTTTGGTTTTTTTTATCGCGTTTTTGGCGTGGGTCTTGCTAAAGCAGGGCTACGCAGTCGGCGCCGGCGGCGTAGTAAGCCTTGAGAGCTTTAAGTATCTGCATAACTACCTAAGCCTGCCTGCGGCGCTAGTCTTGCTACTGCTGGGCGTCGTGCTGGTGCTGGTGGGGATATTCAAAGGCACATTTACAAGCAGCGTGCGTGGAGTATTTTTTTACGGCGTGGGCGTCGTATGCGCGGTAACGAGCGTATTTTTGATCCTAGGGCTAAACAATACGGCGTTTTATCCGTCAAATTTCGACCTGCAAAGCTCGCTTTCGATAAGCAACGCAAGCTCAAGCCTCTATACGCTTAAGACGATGTTTTACGTGTCGTTTCTAGTGCCTTTCGTGCTGGGTTATATCAGCTATGTTTGGCGCGCGATGGATGCTAAAAAGCTCGATAAAGAGGAGCTTTTGAAGGAGCATTATTAGGCGCGTCAGCTCCAGCATGGTTTCCGCGCGCCGTGTGGCGGCGAGGCTGTGCTTTTGTGCACGGCACTGCGCGCTTTTGCGCTTAGTTAAATTTCATATCGGCGGCGCTTTTTATGCGACGCATTTATAAAAAATTTTAAGGATTAAAAATGATCAAATCTTTAGTTTTCATCGCGATTTGGATGATCTTGCTCGTAGGAAGCTATAAATTTATAAAGCTAAACATTACTCATCACGAAAAAAGAGAGCAGTAAAAGCGTAGAAATTTTAAAAGCTTGCGGCCCGGGATTTCACTTTAAATTTAGAAAGTGAAATTTTGGGCCGCAAGATACGGGCGAAATTTTATCTAGCCCTTGTAATCGATATTTTTTTCAAACTCTTTAAGTCGCATATGGATTGAGCGAAGCTCCGTGATCGTCGTCCAGTTATCGATAAAAACGCTAAAGCTGCCGCGTACTTGATTAAAAGCATTGCCTACTTGAATCATCACTCCAAGCGTAATCGCCTTAGTAAAAAGCCCCGGTCCCATTATGAGATAGGGCACGATGACTAGGATTTGCGAGAAAGAATTTAGCCATAAATCAAAGTAGCAGTAGTGCAAAAATAGCCTGTAATAGTTGTGCTTTAGTTTGCCAAATAGCGTCTTTGTGGTCTCTTCGCTCGCATATTCCGCCTTATTCTCCTCGGCATAAACCAGCTCTTTGCGAAACGCAGCTTCCGCCTTTTGATTGTTGTATTCAAGCCTAGGCAGAAACCAACCTACTAGCCAAGAAATTATAAGTCCGCCGATGCTTACTGCAAGTGCGATCCACACGAGAGAGCCGGGAATTTTTTTGAGCGCCTCAAAAGGTACTTTCTCGCTAAGGCTCCACAAAACAGGGATAAACGCAAAAAGAGTCATCGCCGCCGAAAGCACGCGCGTGCCTATATCTTCGATGATTTTTGAGAAGCGGTAGATGTCTTCTTGGATACGCTGCGAGCTTCCTTCGATATCTTTACTTACCTTTTTCCAGTATGAAAAATAGGAAAAGGTCATCGCCTCTCGCCATTTAAACGCCCAAATTCGCGCCACGTATCGCTCCGAAATAGCAGCTACTACGGCAGGCATCGCTATCCATAAAAAGACCCTCATCTGCGCGTAAAAATCGTTTAACGTATGACGATCTACGTTTTGACACAAATCATAAAATACGCGATACCATTCGTTGAAACGCACGCTCAGCGTAGTTTGATACCAATTGATAGCGATCAAAAATACTAGCCCTGTATATGCTAAAAGCGCCCATTTTTTGCTTTTAAAAAATGAAACGAACATTAGCGTTTCTCGGAGCTTTTTGGATTTAAAATCGCCGTAAATAGCCTATCGCTTAGCACTCGCGCCGCTTTTTGCACATCCGCACTTTTTACTGCGTTTACGCGCGCGGCGTAGCCATTTTCGTCGTAGAGCGGATAGCCGTAAAGCTCGTGTGCAGTGATATTAGCAAGCCAAAAATCATTCGTCTGCGCAGCTCTTTTGGTCGATAAAATTTGCGCTTTTTTAAAATTTGAAAGCTCGCTATCTTTCGCACCGGAGCTTTCGATCTGTTTTAAAATTTCACTCACGCTTGCTGCAACGGCACGGGCATCTTTCGGCTCGGTAGAAAACGATACGTTCAAGCTCGCTGCGATTTGTGGCTCACGCACATAGGCGCTATGTACCATCGCCGAGTAAATTTGTCCGCGCGCCTCGCGGATCTGCTCGACAATGCGATTGCTTAGCACGCTTTTTAACGCTTGAAATTTATAAGTGTCTGAAAAGTCAAAATTTTGCAGCTCATAGTTTGAAAAAATCATCCGAACTTCGCTTTTATCACTATCGCCGTAGTCTTGCACAATCTCGCCGCTAGAAGTATTTAGCATCAAAGTTTTAGGCGTAGCGCTGCTTGTGCCGGGCTTTAGATTGCCGATATATTTGGCTAGAATTTGTTTTGCGCGCGCAGGCTCAAAATCGCCGCTAAGCACAAAGATAAAATCTCCAACACCTGAAAAAATTTCATCCGCATCGCGCTGTAAATCGGCAAGATTTGCGCTCTTTACGTCATCTACGCTAAGCGGCTGCTTGCGAGCCGTATCTCCTGAATATAGAGATTTTAAAATTTGCTCGCCGAATTTAAATTCCGCCGTCTCGTTTCGCAGCGCAATCGCCGAAAGCGCGTCGGTTTTGTATTTTGTAAGCGAGCTTGCATGAATTAGCGGCTCGCTAAATCTTGCGTAAAGCTCGTGTGCCATCGCCTCCAGATCCGCTCCTGCGCCTCTAAAACCGCAGTCTGCGTCATCCATCCTAAATCTTAGCTTATAATCAAATTTTGAGGTCAAGCGTCCCGCCTCATATTCGTTTAGCTCGCCTATGGTGCCCGAGTTGAGCAGCGCAGTTAAAATTTCGCCACGAGCCTTGCCAAAGTGTGCGTAGCCGCCTTTTTTAACGGCTACGAGGGCGATTTTATTTTTCTCGCTTTTAAGGGGTTTTAAAATTACGCGAGCGCCGTTTTTAAATACCAAAATTTCAGTGCCGCTAGCGCCTTTTTGCGCTTTAAATTCCGTCTCTTTTAAATCTGCTCCCGCAAGCTGCTTGGAAGCAAGCTTCGAAGCAGCGAAATTAAACGGCGCCGCTTTTTCGTAGAGCAGCTCCGCATCTTTTTGGCTAATGCCCAAATCCTTTGCCGAGATAATCTCCGTAAATCTCGCTCCATCCGTTATCTGAGAGAAAAATTTATTAACATCCGCTAGCGTTATTTCTTCTAACGCCTTGAGGCTTAGATCGTGCTCGTCTTGCTTACTAAGCTTTACATTGCCGTTTTGTACGAAATCAAGTAGTGCCCCTATTTGCGCACTTTGTGTATCGTTCTTAAGCAGATCGGCTTGCACTTGATGTTTAAATTCCGCCTTAACGCTATCAAAATCGTCATTGTTAAATCCGTGTTCGCGTACCCCTTTGATCGCGCTAAAAAGACTACTTAGCGTGGCGTTGGCGTCGAAATTAAAAATATTCGCGCTTATGCTGTATAGTCTGCGGTTTTTAAACAGATCGTCCGAGCCGAAATAGGCTTTAAGCGGAATTTTGGCATTCACATTCATCGCGTCGTATCCAAGCTCCATCAGCCTCGATACGTAGGCTTGCAGCCACTCATTTTTAAGTGCACCGTAGCTATTTAGCGGCTCATATTTGCCTGCGTAAAGCACGCTAGCGACATTGGCGCCGAGCTCGGGCTCTACGGTGCTTGCTAGCCCGCCTTCAAATGGGCGTAGGCTAAGATCGCGCGGGATTTTTTCGCCGTGCGCAGAAAGAGAGCTAAAATTTTGCTTGATTAGGTTTTTAATCTGCTCAATGTTTACGTCGCCCACGACTATGATGCTAATGGCGCTAGGAAGGTAGTTGCGCGCGTAGAATTTTTTTAGTTGCTCACCGGTGGCGCCTTTGATGATTTCATTTTGTCCAATCGGAAAGCGTCTGGAAAATATGGAATTAGGGTATAAATATGTGGCGCGCTTTTCATAAAAGCGCCTCTCAAAGCCTTTTTTTGCTTCCTCTAAGATGACGCCTTTTTCCTTTTGCGTTTCGTTCTCGTCAAATTTTACGCCGCCTGCATAATCGCGCAGTACCAAAAATACGTCCTTTAGCGTTTCATCGCTTACTTGGGCTTGGATGTTGTAGGTGGTATTTTCAAAGCCAGTCTGTGCATTGAGATCGGCGCCGAATTTCACCCCTAGGCGCTGCAAGGTATGAACGAGCTCGTTTTTATCGAAGTGCTCGCTGCCGTTGAACGCCATATGCTCGACGAAATGCGCAAGACCCTGTTCGTCGTCATTTTCATCGACACTGCCCGCAGCTACGTTGAGGTAAAAAAGCGCACTATTTTTTGGCACATCGTTTTTGAGGATATAAAATTTCACGCCGTTTGCTAGCTCGCCGTGCACGACGCTAGGATCGAGCTTAAGTGGCGCGTCCGGGTTGGTATCTGCGGAGTAAAGGCTCAAAGAGCAAAGTAGGGCGGAGATAAAAAATATAAGCTTTTTCATAATTGTCCTTGGATTTAAAAACTTGCGATTGTAACAAAAGCTAGTTTAAAGTATGATTTTGCAAGCTTTGTTATGGGTGAAATTTTACCAAGGATTTGGGGTTTTACTTGCGGTTTTAAAATTTTACTTGTAGAATTGAGAGGAATGGAATTTTTGGAATTTTTGGAATTTTTGGAATTTTTGGAATTTTTGGAATTCCGCCGCCGCAACTTAAAATTTTG
>NZ_CALIBB010000085.1 GCF_938045595.1 uncultured Campylobacter sp. | reverse complement strand
GAGGTCGCGATAGAATCGATGTTTTACGCCTATAATCCGCAGTCTGTTTTAAAGCTCGCTCAGTTTCGCGGCGCGCTGGCTCTTAAAATTTTACAAATTTTTGGAAATTTTGCCGAATATACGCCGCTTCAGGTAAAAAAATCTGTCACAGGAAAGGCAAAGGCTGCGAAAGAGCAAGTTGCTTTCATGGTGAAGCGGATCTTGGGGATTAATAAGGAGATTAAGCCGCTTGATATTACGGATGCTATAGCTATCGCGCTTACGCATGCAAATGTTATGCGCTTAGCGCCTAAATAGGAGGTTTTATGAAAATCGCTATTTTGCAAATGGACGTGAAAATGGCTCAAAATTTTGCAGATTGTGAGCAAAATTTTATCCGCGCGCGCGGGCTGATCGATCGCGCGTTAAAACGCGGCGCGGACGTATTGGTGCTGCCCGAGGCATTTAACACGGGCTTTTGTGTACAAAATTTCAAGCGCTTAGCCGACGCGGGAGCTGCGCGAACGAAGGGATTTTTAAGCGAAATTTCGCAAAACTGCGGCGCTGTTTTAATAGGCGGATCGATAAACTCCGAGCGAGATAAAATTTATAATTCCGCTTTCGTCTATCAAAACGGAGCCGAAATTTTACGCTACGACAAGGTCCACGCCTTTTCGCTCGCTCGCGAAAACGAGATCGTAAGTGGCGGCGATAGGTTGGGAATTTGCGAGATCAAATTTAAAAATCGCGCGGTCAAAATCGGCGTCGCGATCTGCTACGATCTGCGCTTTTGTGAAATTTTTCGCGCCTTGGTGCTTCGCGGCGCGCAAGTGGTTTTTGTAATCGCGCAGTTCGCGCAAAGCCGCATAGAGCATTTTATCACGCTCGCTAAGGCCCGCGCGATCGAAAATCAAATTTTTATCTGCGCGGTAAACGGCTGCGGCGATACGGGGCAGGGCGAGAGTTTCGGCGGAAATTCCATGCTGATCGGTCCCGGCGGCGAGATCGTCGCGCGCCTAGGCAAAAAAGAAGCCGTGAAGATTGCTCGAGCGGATTTAAATGAAATTTTAAAATTTCGCGCTAAAATGGATCTTTTAAAAGATATGAAACCTGAAATTTATAAGGAGTTTTGATGAAAACTTTGGTATTTGTGATCGATATGCTAAACGGCTTCGTAAAATTCGGCGCGATGTCCGATCCCAGCATAGTAAAGATCGCCCCTGCGGTGCTTAGACAGATTGAGGCGGCGAAAAACGTGCATTTCATCTGCGACGCTCACGCCGAGCGGGATTTGGAGATGAAGCGCTATCCGATCCACTGTCTAGTTGGCTCGCCCGAAGCGGAGGTGATCGAGGAGCTTGCGCCCTACTTAAGCGAGCAAAACGTCACTTTTAAGCGCAGCACTAACGGCTTTCATAATTTGGATAAGAAAATTCTGGGCGGCTTTGATCGCTTTGTGATTACGGGCTGTTGCACCGATATCTGCGTGATGCAGTTTGCGCTTAGCCTGCGCACCTATCTCAACGAAATTGGCGCCGATAAAGACGTCATCGTTCCGCGCGATGCGGTAGCTACCTACGATGCGCCGAATCATGAGCGCGGCTACTACGACGAATGTGCGCTAAGCTTAATGCAAAATGCGGGTATTTTGGTGATTTAAGCTGTACTTAGATTAAACAGAATTTCAAGCTAAATTTTCTAGCTTATAAATTTTAAAATTTTAGAGCCGTTCTTAAAATTCTAAATTTTTGAGCGGTATAATTTTGAAATTTTGTGTTGCTCGTAAAATTTTAAAATTTTAATCTTTTTATGGAATTTAGCTTTGTTTTACCGCGACTGCTTTTGCGACGAAAAATCCTACTACTCCGGAAATTATCGAGCCTAAAAATACCGCGAGCTTGTCCGTGTAATGATACATATCGCTGCCGCCGTATGCCAGGCCATCGACGAAAAGTGCCATCGTAAAGCCGATACCACAGATGATTGCTACTGCGTAAAGCTGCGGCCAGCCTGCGTTTTCGGGCATGTAGGCGATTTTGGCTTTGATTAAGATCCAGCTAAAGGCAAAAATTCCGATCTGTTTACCGAAAAATAGTCCGAGCATGATGCCCATCGGCACCGGACCGAAAAGGAAGCTAGGACTGATGCCTGCTAGCGAAACGCCTGCGTTTGTAAAGGCAAAGATCGGCAAGATGAAAAAATTTACGGGGTAGGCTAGTCCGTGCTCCATATCCTTTAGCATAGAGCCCGAGCGGGTCTTAAGCGGGATGCAAAAGCCCGCCAGTACTCCTGCGATAGTCGCGTGGATGCCCGAGTTTAGTACCATCACCCACAGTACGACGGCTACGATGATAAACGGAAGCTTTTTATCGACGCCAAGTCTGCTCATCGCTAGCATTATTGCGACACAGGCAGCTGCACCGCCTAGATAGATTGCGTTTATGGTAGAGGAATAAAACAAAGCGATGATTAAAATTGCACACAGATCGTCCATTATCGCAAGCGTTAGGACAAAAATTTTAAGGCTCGCGGGGATTTTTTTGCCTAAAAGTGCCATCACACCCACGGCAAAGGCTATGTCGGTTGCCGTTGGGATCGCCCAGCCCTTCATCGCGACGGCATCGCCCCAGTTGATGATCGAAAATATGATCGCAGGCATCATTACTCCGCCCAGAGCTGCGAAGCTAGGAAGTAAAATTTGAGAGAAATGGCGCAGCTGCCCTTCGATCTTTTCGCGCTTGAGCTCAAGTCCGATGGCAAAGAAAAATATCGCCATGAGCACGTCATTTACTAAAAAATGCATCGATTCATCGAGCTTTGCGGGGCCGACGCCTATGGTAAAACTTAGATGTAAAAACGCCTCATAGTATTTTGATAAAAAGCTTACGTTTTGAGCGATGATCGCAAGAACTGCGGATAAAAGCAGTATAATTCCCGCGCTACTTTCGCTTGATAAAATTTTCTTAATGATATGTTGCACATGCTTCCTTTAAAATTTTGCTCTAATTTTATGCAAATTTTAATTAAATTTTTATCAAAACGGGCTAGTTGCTCGGTAAATTCGGCATTATTAGCATCGCATAAAGTATTATAAACATCAGGATCGTAGGGCCTTCGTTGATCGCACGGAAGTATTTTCCGCTCCTGCGGCACTCATTTTTTTCAAATTTATACATATAATAATACAGCCACAAATGATAACAGATTAGCAAAACCCCGGCTAGTAATTTTATATGAAAATACCCCATTTTCATAAGCCCAGGATTTAAAATGATAAGCATCACGCCGCTAAAAACCGTCACCGCCATTGCTATCCAACCGATCGCGTGATACAGCATCCGCTCCATCTTTTTAACGACCTTTACGAAATCCGGCTTGTCTAAATTTTCAGCGTGATATACATACAGGCGCGGCATATAAAACAGCATCGCCATCCATGAAATAAAGCCCGCAAAATGGACAAATTTAAACCAAAAATAACTCATTTTAGCCTCCTTAATCTCTCATTAAAATTTCTTTTCTAGCTTCAAATTCCTCTTTGGAAATCGCGCCTTTTTGATACAGCTCAAAGAGCGCATCGACTTTTTTTAGACGCCCCTCGTAGTCGTCTTCCTCCGTCTCACTTACAAAAGCATTTAAATCTTCCACCCAAATTCCTACGAAAAATATATCCAGCAAAATCCAAATTCCCCAAATCGCCCAAAACAAAAAGCCCACTAAAAACCACAGCGTAAAACTTCCCAGCCAAAATAGCGCGATTTGAGCAAATCCGCTGATAAATTTGCCGCAATAAATTCTATGCAGTCCGCCACCGATCGGCATAGCTGCGACCCACGAAAACGCACCTAAAAACCAAAGCGCGTAAGCGATGTAATTATTTCTCTTCATTTTTCTCCTTTTTTGCGGCGCGTAAGCCCTGAAAAATAAAAATCACGACGGCTAGATCGATCATCACGTCGGCAAAATTAAACACCGCAAACTCAAACCACTTATGCCACGCGACGTAATCCACGACGCCACCGCGAATGAAGCG
>NZ_CALIBB010000084.1 GCF_938045595.1 uncultured Campylobacter sp. | reverse complement strand
GCACCTATATTTTTGTAAGTTTCGCTTGGATTTTTTTCGCCAATTCCCTGACAGATGCGGCGGCGATTTTGAGCGCTTTTACCCGCGCGCGAGCTTTCGGAGATATTAGCGAGCTAGCGGTGCTTGCGGTGATTTTAGCGGGGATTTTTGTTTATCCTAAAATTTCAGCTCTTAAAGATACTTTGATCGCGCTTTTTGCCGAGCTGCCGTTTTTGCCTAAAGCTCTCGCGCTCGGCGTGATATTCACGCTGATTTTCGCGCTGATGCCAAGCGGAATTCCAAATTTCATCTACGCAGGATTTTAGATGCTTAGGTTTGTTTCGACTCTGCTTTTTGCGCTGCTTTTCTCGGCATTTTTTATGCAAGGCTCGCTGCTTTATTATTTGGAGCAGCGATTTCACGATGATTTCGGGCTAGAAGAATGGCTGCGCCGCTCGCCGTTTCGCGTAGGCGGAGAGATCTACGAAAAGATTGCAAATGGTGCAGATAAGCTTGAGCAGCGTATCAAAGGCGAGGACATTAGCAAGGATGAGGACGCAAGTCCGCATAGCGGAAGCAAAAATTTTAAAAAACCTGCGCAAGATCGTATGGCGGAAAATCAAGCTTTGCAAAGCACGAGGGCGCGAGATCACGATGCTTCGCAAAGCGTTAAGTCGCAAGGTAGCAAGCCGCAAGCCCATGCCGCGAAGAATTCAGCTTTAAATAATTCTACACATCATTCAAAGACGCGCGATTCGGCGCAGGAGCCTTACACACAAAATTCCATCCCTCAAAATTCTACTTCGCAAAATTCCGTGTCACAAAGCCAGACTACAACAAGCTCTGTGCCGCACAGCTCCTCTGCGTCGCAAAATCCCGTCACGGCAAGCGCAACCTTGCAAAGCGGCGAAAATTCTGATCCTCAACTCCCTGTTCCGCAGGCTTTGGAGCAGAATTTAACTACGCAAAGCTCCGCGGAGATTGATGCTAAAATTTCGCTTAGCGACGATGGCAAAATCCGCCTAAATGCAGGCGATGAGGTGCTTTTTATGGGCGATAGTCTGATGCAATACGTGGGGATGAACGCTAAGAAATTTTTCCCGAAGCGAAGCCTGAGGGTGATCGATCTTAGCAAGCAATCTACGGGGCTTGCGAGCAAGAAATCTTTCGACTGGCAAAAGACGCTCGATACTGCGCTTAGAGAGAATGGCGGCGTTAAGCTCGTAGTCGTGCTTCTGGGCGCCAACGACGTCTGGGAGTACCGCGCAGGGGGTAAAACTTATGGCATTAAAACGCCGCGCTGGCGAGAGTTTTACGCCTCAAGAGTGCGCGAGATCTACGATACGGCGCACTCGCACGGCGCGGGAGTGCTGTGGCTAGCGATGCCGTGTATGCAAAAGCCGGATTTTGAGGAGAAAACGCAGCTGCTAAATCAAATATATGCCGACGCTAGTATGGCGCTTGGCGGGTATTTTATGCAAACAACCCCGCTGGTGTGCGAAAAAGGCGTCTATAAAACCTATCTGCAAAGCGGCTCCAAGCTCGTGCGCGTGCGCCAAGACGACGGCATTCATATGAGCAAAGAGGGTTGCGAAGCGGTAGCGAAAGAAATTTTATCAAGGATTGAAGTTGAGTAAGTTTATGGTCATTTTATTTGCCGCATTATTAGGCGGATGCGCGGCAAACGCAGGCGTCCGCGGCATAAATTCCGCAAACGCAAAAAGCTCTGCGGGCTTTGGAGTGAAATTTTTTGGCGATTCGCATTTAGGAAGCGACGCGCTGATAGATGCTTTCAGGCACGGCTTTTTCGTGCAAAACAGCGTCGGCTTCGTGCCTGCAATGATGCCTAAATATCACAAAAGCGAAAATATAGAATTTAAGCAAAGCGGCTTTAATGTAATCTCGTCTCGCACCGAGCAAGACCCCGATTTCCCGTTATGCGGAGTGATCGCTACCGGCAAAAAGGGCGCTAATGTGCGACTGGAGCTAAAGCAGCTTAGCGGCGATTTTTACGTCGAAATTTTACATAAATCGGATCAGGGCGGCGAGATTTTTCGCGTGCGCGATGCAAGTGGGCTAAGCGCGTATATTTCGCAAGAAGTGCCGCAGAAATGGGAGTATTCTAAGCTGCGACTTAGATTTCCGATCGAAATTCGATCGCTGCGTGACGGAGCAGAGCTTGGAGGATATAAAATTTATCGTAAAAACGCGCGCTTTGCAGACTCTTGCGCGAGCAACGGCGCGTTTAGCAACCTCTACGAAAAATGGGGTGCAGATGCCTTTGGTAGGGATTTTTCAGGACTTAGATACAATCTGGTAGTCATCGCTTACGGCACAAACGACGCGATGGATCCGAAATTTGATGAACAAAAATTCTACCAAAGCGTCCGTGGGCTGCTTCGCTCCGTTCGCTCCGCAGCTCCCGGTGCAAAAATCCTGCTCGTAGCGCCGCCGCGAAGCCCTAAAGTGCCAAACGCCTCACGCGCTGCGGAGGTGCTAGCGCATCTGGCGCGAGATGAAGGGGCGATGTTTTACGACATAGCCGGTCTTATGGATGAGGATGGCGGCTGGCGCGGCTGGCGCGAGCGTGGGCTTATTCGCCCTGACGAAATCCACTTGCAAAAAGAGGGCTACGAAAAAATCGGCGCAGCGCTGGCGACGAAATTGCGCGGCAGGCTTTAAAATTAATCTTTAAATTTAGGCGGCTCGCCGTGGAATTTATAAAGTTCGTTGTGAAAATTTACAAAGCTCTTTGTGGAAATTGCACAATCTGCCGCTAAATTTACGTGGTTCGCTATAAAATTTACAAAGTTCGTCGCTAAATTTAAAATTTAGCGGCAGTAAGCAAAGCTGCGCCTACTTGGATTTCGCCGCTTAAATCTGCGCCGCGAAATTTAAGATCAGAGGCCGCGGCTTTAAATTTACGCGTCGATAGGCTTGATGCCTGCGTTTTTTAAAATACCTCGCCTAAATTTACGCTTTTAATTTGGATTAAATTTGCGCGGTTGCAGCTCGGAGCACAGAGGGTCGTGCGGCGTGCGCCGTGTAAAATTTAGCGCTTAAAATTTCTATTCGCATGGGCTGTGGCAAAGCGCGGCGAGTTAAATTTAAGAAAGCAAAAAAGGAGAGACAGATGATATATCTTTGCGGCGATACGCACGGAATAAACGAGATCGGCAAAATAACGAACAAGGCCTTTGCGGGCGGGCTTAGCGCCGATGATTTCGTCATCGTGCTCGGAGATTTCGGGCTATTTTGGAGCGAGCGGATAGATGAGTTTATGGCGCGCAAAAATATAGAAAGATATTTCCCCGCTACGCTTCTTTTTATCGACGGCAATCACGAAAATTTCGATATGTTGGATCAGCTGCCGCGCGAGCGAAAATTCGGCGGCACCGTGGGCGTGGGCGGCGAGAATATTTTTTGGCTGCAGCGCGGCGAAATTTACGAGATTGCAGGGCGACATTTTTTGTGCTTCGGTGGCGCGCTTAGCGTCGATAAGGTGCATCGGATACCGGGGCTTAGCTGGTGGGCGCGCGAAATTCCGAGCGAGGAGGAGTTTAGCTATGCGGTGCAAAATGCGCGCGATTTCATCGCTACGGGCGGGCGGATCGATGCGGTGCTAAGCCACACGGCGCCAGGGTTTGCGATGAAATTTTTAAAAGAATACCTTTGGTGCGGCAAAAGTACCCCCGATAAAACGTCTGAGTATTTAGAGAGGATCTTTGAGCTCGTAAGACCTGAGCGGTGGTATTTCGGACACTTTCACGGCGATAAGAAATTCCATGCGCACGGCTGCGATTTTTATCTCTGCTACGATGAAATTTTAAAATTTGAGGGCTAGCCTTAAGCCCGCAGCAGCAAAATTTAAAGCTTGCAAACGGCGAAATTCTGCCCATAAATTTTAAATGCTGAGGCGCGCGGAACCCAACTTTTATATTAAAATTTAAGCTAGTTCTGCTAGAATGTGGCACTTTTTTAGAAAGGAATAAAGATGAAGGTTGTAATTACTTATTGTAATTCTTGATCTTATAGACCGCAAGCTCTCCGTGTGAGAGATGAAATAACAAGCGTCTATAAGGATGCAGTTGTCGAGTTGGCCCCTGGTGGCAGCGGAGACTTTCTAGTAGAAGTTGACGGCAGAAAGCTTTTCTTCAATAAAGATTTTGCTAAGCCTCGTTTCCCAAGTGAAGGTGAAATTTTAAATCTAATTAAAGTTGCAGCCTAGTTCAAAGCCCGAAAGCGGATCACAAGATTTGCTTTCGGGCGTTTTTATACTCAAATTTTAATTATCCGTAAATTTAATCGTAAAACCATCCTAAATTTGCCAGATCGGCGCTACGCAAAATTTAGATTAAATGATCCACGCTGCGGCAAATTCGAAAAGCCATTTTAATCAAATTTGCGCAACCGATGCGGTTTAAATTTATCGATCTGAGTTTATAAATTTTAAAAGAAAGAGGAATTTTTGCGAAATTAAAATTTCGCAAAAATAGAGAAGTTATTTGTTTGCTTTTTCGATATACTCGCCGCGGACGGTATCTACGCGGATGACCTCGCCTTCGAGCACGTGAAATGGGATCTGTACCACGGCGCCGGTCTCAAGCGTGGCGGGCTTTTTATTGCTGCCCTGCGTATCGCCGCGGAAATTCGGCGCGGTTTCTACAATCTTAAGCTCCACCACCTGCGGAACCTCGACGCCGATCGCCTTGCCGTTGTAAAACATAATATCCACCATCATGCCGTCAAGCATCCATTTTTTCGCCTCGCCTACGTCCTCGTCGCTGATCGCAATCTGTTCGTAACTATCGGTATCCATAAACTGACACGCCTCGCCGTCGTCGTAGAGATAC
>NZ_CALIBB010000083.1 GCF_938045595.1 uncultured Campylobacter sp. | reverse complement strand
GAATTTTCAATTTCAGACATTGATGACGATGTAAATGATTTCAAAAATAACATAGATGCAGAGATTTCTAATATTAATGACTATTTTGCAGACATAGCAAACAGCAACCCTCAAAATGTTAAAAATATACAAGTATGTTACTCCTTGGAAGACAATATTATTGATAATGTTATTGATGAATTTGCAAGCATACTTAATTTAAAAATATCTGCTACTTCAAAAGATTATTTGCGGCAGGTCGGATACAATAGCGTTTTAAATGCCGAAAATACTCAAAATTTTATTGAACATATTCCATACAGGAACTCACAGGCGTATAATATTTTAATCGATATTTTTTCTTTAGATTTAAATTTCGAGATATATAAACTGCTTATCAAAAAGCATTTAAGAGATATTAATCAATATAAAATATTAAAAGTTTTATATGATAATAAAAAATTAGAACGATCTTCGTTCGGTCAAAGGTGCACCGCAGTTATAGTAATGCTACTTTCTCTTGGGAATAATCCAATTATAATAGATGAACCAGAAACGCATTTGGATAGCTTGCTTATAGCCAACTACTTGGTTGAATTAATCAAACAGCAAAAGAATGGCAGGCAAATTATTTTTGCGACGCATAATGCTAATTTTGTATTAAATGCTGATGCAGAGCTTATTGTAAAATTAGAGAATATTGACGGATTTAGCACTAGCACCTCTTTTACTATAGAAGATTTAAGCCATAGGGAAGATTTGCTAAAACTTGAGGGCGGCAAGGAAGCGTTTAAAAAACGAGAGCAAAAATATGATATTTAGCTTGAGAGGAAGGCAATGAATATAGTTTTTATGGGTACGCCCGAGTATGCGGCTAAAATTTTACGCGCGCTTGCGGAGGCGAAATTTGAGATCGCGGCCGTCTTTACGCAGCCTGATAAGCCCGTCGGCAGGAAGCAAATTTTAACTCCGAGCGAGGTAAAAATTTACGCGCAGCAGCACCTGCCCGCCGTGCCGATATTTCAGCCTGCGAGTTTAAAAGAGGGGGCGGTTGTAGCGCAAATAAAAGAGCTAAAGCCTGATTTTATCGTGGTTGCAGCGTACGGTAAAATTTTGCCGCAGGCTATCCTTGATATCGCGCCTTGTATAAACCTGCACGCCTCGATCCTGCCAAAATACCGCGGCGCGAGCCCGATCCAGAGTGCGCTACTAGCGGGCGAGAAGCAGACCGGCGTGACGGCAATACTGATGGACGCGGGGCTTGACACGGGCGATATGCTTGATTTTGCCTACACGCCTTGCGAGGACAAAACGGCAGCGCAGCTGTTTGACGAGCTGGGCGATCTAGCGGGCGAGCTGATAGTGCGCGTGCTGCGAAATTTTGCAAATTTAACGCCGCTAAAGCAAGAGGGTGCGCAGGCTACGCACTGCAAAAAAATAAGCAAATCAGACGGGCTTTTTAGCTTTGAGCAGAGCTCAGAGCAAATTTATAATAAATTTCGCGCGCTAACGCCCTGGCCGGGGATTTATCTAGCTAGCGGGTTAAAAATTTTAGAACTAGAGCTTTTGCGCGAATCTCGCGGGCGTAAATTTGAACGCGCGGGCGAAATTTTAAGCGTCGATAAGCTCGGCTTTTGCGTTTCTTGTGGCGAGGGCGCGGTTAAGATCATGAAGGTGCAAGAGCCGGGCAAAAAGCCCGTGGACGCTAGCGCCTATCTAAACGGGAAGCGGTTAAAGATCGGCAATCTGCTATGCTAGGTTGGGTTTTGAAGGCTCGCGTTTTGCGCCGCGCTTATGATGCTACGCGGAAATTTTATTTGCGCCGCACTTTTGGCGTTACGACGGAATTTTGCCCCAGGTATCGCTGCGATCGTGAAGTAAAATTTTGCCGTGCGGAATTTCGAAGCGAAGCTCCAAAACCAAGGCTTTATAAAATTTTAAAATTTTACTTCTATGCTCTAAAATTTTACGCTCGCAGGAGCTTTAAATTTCGCTTTGGCGGTTTCGGACTTTACGGCGCTACACCGAACACGCACCATTTAAAATTCTATGATCGTGCCGCAGAATTTTTGCGAGACAGGGCTTTAAAATTTTATCGAAATGCCGCTGGGAAAATCTGCGTTGCCGAAAAATTTAGCAAGATCGTAAAATTTAATGGTGCTAAATTTTATCTTGTCTCAAAACTCTATCGCTACGCGGAATTTAAACGCTTGCAATATTTCAAGGCGAGCCCTTCGTCTTACGCAAGGAGCGGGTTTTGCAAGTAGAATTTGTAGAGCAAATGCCCTCCACGCAGGAGTTTTTGGTGAACGCCGTGCGCGAATGCAGGATAACGCCGCCTTTTGCGATCGCCGCAAATCGCCAAAGCGCCGGTATCGGCTCGCGCGGCAATGATTGGGAGGGCGCGAGCGGCAATCTCGCATTTTCGTTCTGTGTCGCGCAGAGCGATCTGCCCGCAGATGTGCCGCCTCAGTCGGCAAGCATATATTTTGCGATGATTATGCAGGAGCTTCTAGCATCGCTTGGTTCGCAGCTTTGGCTAAAATGGCCCAACGATTTTTATCTGGGCGAGCGTAAAATCGGCGGAGCGATGACAAATAAGATCAAAAATACCCTCGTCTGCGGCATCGGCATGAACCTACTCGGCGCGCCCGAATATGCGGGAATTTTAGATATAAAAATCAGCGCAAAAGACGCTATAGAGGGCTTTTTTGCGCTATATGAAAATAAAATCCCGTGGAAGCAAATTTTTAGAAATTTTTCGTTACAATTCCAAAAATCGCAAAAATTTAGCGTCCATTTAAACGGCGAAAAAATTTCGCTTGCGCAGGCTAAACTTTGCGAAGACGGATCGATCATAATAAACGAAGAAAGGGTTTATGCTTTAAGATGAGTGAAGTAATTACGATTGCCAATCAAAAAGGCGGCGTCGGAAAGACGACCACAGCGGTTAATCTCGCTGCGTCGCTAGCGATAAAGAAAAAGCGGGTTCTACTGATCGATGTAGACCCTCAGGCGAACGCTACGACCGGACTTGGCTTTAACCGCAGCGACTTTGAATTTAACATTTATCACGTCCTAACGGGGCGTAAGAGCATGTCCGAAGTGATCCAAAAGACCGAACTTGAGTTTATGGATCTGGTGCCGTCAAACATCGGACTTGTAGGTATCGAGCGCGAAGTAAGCGAAGAGAAAGACTTCAAACTAATGCTAAAAAATAAAATTTCCGAGGTTAAGGATAGATATGATTTCATAATCATCGATTCGCCGCCGACGCTCGGTAGCATTACGGTAAATGCCTTGGTCGCAAGCGATAGCGTCATCATCCCGATTCAGTGCGAATTCTATGCACTTGAAGGTGTCGCGCTGATCCTAAATACCGTAAAAGTCGTCAAGCAAACGCTCAATAAAAATTTAAAAATTCGCGGATTTTTACCTACGATGTATAGTTTGCAAAACAATCTAGCCAAAGAAACGGTCGCGAATTTACGCGAGTATTTTGATGATAAGCTCTTTCGTATCGGCAAGAGTGATGATCTAGTCATCATCCCGCGCAATATTAAGCTAGCTGAAAGCCCAAGTTTTGGCAAGCCGGTGGTTTTATACGATATAAAATCTGCTGGCTCCATCGCTTATCAAGACCTCGCTAAATCCATAATGGAGCAAAAATGGGCAAGGTAAAAAGAGCGCTCGGGCGTGGGCTCGGTGCGATTTTAGACGACGTAGAAAGCTCCTATAACAGGGAGCTAGAAAGCGGAAATGCAGATAGTTTAGTTATCGAAATCGATGTCGATAAAATCGAGCCAAATCCATATCAACCGCGGCAGAGCTTCGATGAGGAGGCACTTAGGCAGCTGAGCGAAAGCATCGCCCGCCACGGGCTTATTCAGCCTATCATTGTTATTCAAAAAGATGATTCTTACGTCCTTATCGCCGGCGAGCGGCGTCTAAGAGCGACGAAGCTTTTGGGCGAGAGTAAAATCAAAGCCGTAGTCGCGGACATAAAATCTCAAAATTTAAGAGAGCTTGCCCTCATCGAAAATATCCAGCGCGAGGATCTAAATCCTATCGAGCTTGCTAAGTCCTATAAGGAGCTCATCGGCGAATACAGGATTACGCAAGAGGAGTTAGCCGACATCATCAAAAAGTCCCGCACACAGATTACAAACACGTTAAGGCTTTTAAATTTATGCTCCGAAGTGCAAGACGCCATAAGCGCAGATAAAATTTCGCAAGGGCACGCCAAGATAATGGTTGGACTTGAAAAAGAGGATCAAATTTTAGCTCTAAATACCATTTTAGGACAGCGTCTAAGCGTAAGAGATACCGAAAATTTAGTAAAAAAGCTCAAAGATAAAACCGTTCCGAAAGAGAAAAAGTTTGGCGTGGAATTTCAAAGCTTCAAGCCTGAGCTTTTAAAGCTAAAGGCCAAGCTTGATCAATTTGGTAAAATAAGTATCAAAGAGCGTAAAATTTCGATCGAATTTAGCGAAATTTTACAAATTTCCGAGTTTTTAAAGAAAATCGGATGATTTTTTATAGTGTATTTTAATTTTTCATATTGTAAAATACACATTTTGTTTAAAACTAACCTAGAGGAGGTGCGATGCTAGACGTAAGTTTGACCGCCATGATAACGACCATCGTCGTATTTTTAGCTTTGATTTACTTCTTAAATACCAAGCTTTATAGACCGCTACTTTTGCATATGGAAAAGCGAGAAGCTATTATTAAAGAAGATGAGGCAAATGCGATGAAAAACGCACAGGATGCAGATGCCGATAAAGCAGAGATCGTAAGGATCATGGATGCTGCGAAGTTGCAAGCTGTTAAAATAAAGCAAGAGGCGATGGATAGTGCGAAGCAGGCTGCCGCCAGAGAAATAGCCGAGAAAAAAGCCGCGATGGAGGAGGATTTTGATCAATTCTTAGGCGGTTTGGATGAGCAAAAGCGCAACCTAAAAAATGATTTGCAAGCCAAAATTCCGGAATTTAAAAATGCTCTAAGCACTGCCGTGGCTAAAGTATGAGGTTTTTAGTATGAAAAAATATCTATTTTTATTTATCGTTCCGGCGCTTGTTTTAGCAAGCGGTGGGCACGATGGGGTCAAAGACTACGACGTGCTGTGGCGAAGCATAAATTTCATTTTGTTTTTCGGAATTTTGTTTTATCTTTTAAAAGGTCCCGCAAAAGCAGCATATCAAGGTAGAATCAACGGCATCGCATCTAGACTTGAGGCTAATCAAAAAATTTTAAAAGAGTCTGCAGCTCGCAAGGAACAAGCTAAAAAAGATCTGCAAGATGCTAAGGTTCAGGGCGCAGCTTTAATCGAAACCGCTAAAAAAGAGATTGTATTCGCCGCCGAAAAGATAAAAAATGCGACCGAGCAAGAGATTGCGAATTTGCAAAAATCTTTCGACGAGCAGAAGAGCTTTGAGGCGCGTAAGATCAAAAAAGAGGTCGTAAGCGAGATACTGGATGATATTTTTGTATCGGATGATATTAAATTCGGTCAAGACAAACTGGTTAAAATCGTAGAGAAAAAGGTCGGATGATGATAAATAACACCTCAAAAAGATATGTAAACGCCCTGATACTGAGCTATAAAAAAGATGAACTAGGCTCTGTTTTGCAGACGCTCGAGAGCGTCGCGAGCGCATTTAGAATTCCAAAATTCCAAGATATTGTAAAATCTCCGACGCTAAAAGAGGAATCCAAAGTGGAACTTATTGCGTCGTTTATAAAAAATCCAAGCGAAAAAATAGTAAATTTTATTAAACTTCTAGCTAAGAATAGGCGTATTGCGCTGATCCCGCAGATAGTCGAGGAACTGCGCAAGAATATTGCGGCGCTGGATAATAAATATTTGGGTAAAATTTATTCCGCTACCGAAATAGACGCCGCAAAAATAAAAGAGCTAGAGGCTAAAATTTCAAAGAAATTTAATGCAGATATTACTCTGCAACCCGTTAAAAGCGAGCTTGAAGGCATTAAGATCGAAGTCGAGGATCTTGGATTTGAGATTAGTTTTTCAGTTGATAGATTGAAACAAAAAATGAGCGAATATATTTTAAAAGCAATTTAAAGGAGTAAAGCGTGGGTGCGAAAATTAAGGCAGACGAAATTAGCAGCATAATCAAAGAGCGAATCGAAAATTTCGATCTTAGCGTTGATATCGAAGAAACCGGTAAGGTCGTTTCGGTCGCAGACGGCGTTGCTAATGTTTACGGCTTAAAAAACGTAATGGCTAACGAGATGGTCGAATTCGAAAACGGAGCTCGTGGTATCGCGTTAAATTTAGAGGAGAGCAGTGTCGGCATCGTTATTTTAGGCGATACTAGTGGTATTAACGAGGGAAGCAGCGTAAAAAGACTGGGCAAGCTGCTTCGCGTGCCGGTGGGCGATGCTATGATTGGACGCGTGGTAAACGCTCTAGGCGAGCCGATCGACGGCAAAGGCGCGATAGAGACCAGCGATACTAGATTCGTCGAGGAAAAGGCCAAAGGCATCATGGCTCGCAAATCCGTCCATGAGCCGCTTCAGACCGGCCTTAAGGCGATTGACGCGCTAGTGCCGATCGGCCGCGGACAGCGCGAGCTCATCATCGGCGACCGCCAAACAGGAAAAACCACTGTTG
>NZ_CALIBB010000082.1 GCF_938045595.1 uncultured Campylobacter sp. | reverse complement strand
AAAAACCTAGCGGTTTTCTCAAACAGAATATAGTAGAGAAATTTAATAATAGGCATAAGCAACAAGCCCATAATTATAAAAATAAACATATAAAATTTAAAGTTGTATAATGCCACGGCGATCATTATAAATAAAACTAAAACACAAAATTTAATTTTCACATCAAATGGCGCGAAATTGGGAATCATATAAGCATACCTGTAAACGGAGATATTTTTTAACGCCATCTCTTTTTCGCATCTGGTTTTATTTTTAAATTCTATTTTGTCCTTCATAAAGATTATTGTTTTTTTGCTATTTATAAAGCTCGCTGCGTATATAAAGAAAAATGCGGTGCCATAACCTAGCAATATTTTCATATAAAACCTAAATTTATACTCACTGCTAAAATGATAGGTCAAAGAACAAATTAACAAAATTCCAAGAGCTATCAGCCAAAACAGATCGTCTAGCTTTTTTATAACTATCGGCTCTTTGTCGTAATCTCTAAACCCAATCTCTTTGTTTCTTGTATCCATAACCGCCCGCTTTAGCTAAGATAATATTTTTCTATTTTATCAATATCGATATGTTTTCTAATCAAAAACCATTCTTTTATTTCGTTTAGCCTTTCCGCACCATATACGCAAACTAAATAATTTTTTACCGATAAAATAGAGCTTAAATAATAAGTATTTTCTTGCTCATAGTACGGATAATCCACTACGATTGCAGAAAAGAATGAAAAATTCTTAAAATTGCCTACAATTAAAAAGTGAAAAAATATTTTCAAAAAGATTGCAGAAAGTATTGAAAAAATGAAGAGTAATAAAATTTGCGATGATAGAAACGATAGTGCTGCAATAGAAAAAATTATAATAATATTATAAATGAGGCGACGAATCTTATCATCGTTGCGATATCCCCAAAATGGTCTGCCCATCACATAATTTAAATGAAGGTTATTTGTCCTTCTCTCAAGCTCGCCGTTGTTATAGAAATCTATAGAATTATTCATAAAGTAGATTTTTCGATTATTATTGCTTACGCAGCAGCTATAAATAAGTCTCAATGCTATCGCTATAAAAATTCCAAATATAATGCTAGAGCCTATTTCCATCATCGATATATGGTGTTTTGAAAAAATTAAATCCCATATGCTTAGAATATATCCGCCCAAAATCATAGGCGCGTATAAAAATGTAATTGTAGATATTAGCAGCCTCTCATAATTTTTTACTATTATCGGATCTTTGTCGTAATCTCTGGCTTTTTGTTTATTATAATTTTCCATTATTTCAAGCCCCTCTTTAAAAATAGATATAAATTTGTAATAGCTTAATTGACAAAAGACTTTTATATACGTTGCCTGACTTCTCTCTTAGCAACCTCTTCCCTCGTCATTTTATCCTCCTCGTTAGATAAACAAATAATCTTTCTTAATGTTATTTATATTTACGCTTTTCAGCAAAAAATATTCTTTAATTTCATCATAAATTTTTTGATTATAGAGATAAACGAGATAACATCTTGGATAAATGGGCTTGTTCCTAAACCATCTGCCATATGAGGGGCGTGCGATCCTAATAAACGGCAAAATTCTAAACCCTTTTAAATTCCTATTTATAAACAGATAAAGTATAAAATTTAATAAAAACCCAAATAAATATGTAAAGGATACCGCTATAAAAAATATATTCCACCATGTTACGCACATAAAAATAGCGATAAAGTACAAAAATATCTTTTCAGATTTTCCTATCTCATATAAACTTGCCAAAATTCCGATAGAGAAATTTAAAGATAAAGCGTTTTCATCAATTTCGCAGCGTTTTTCAACTAAGTCGTCGCTAATAAATTCTATATAATTGTTTGTAAATTTTATCTCTTGTCTAGGACGGATTACGGTAAATATAGATATTATAACTGTAGATAGTAAAATAATGAATAAAATAGCAAAATACTGAACTATGTCAATATCTTCATGATTTATAAAATCTATAATTAAAAATGCATGTAGCGTAGAGATCGGCAATAATAGGACTAAAAACGAATATACAAAAAATTTTTCATAATTTTTGATTGCTATCGGCTCTTTGTCGTAATCTCTAGCCTTGGAATTCTGCGGTAAGGCGCCGCTGTCATCGGATATAAAATTTTGCGGCTCTGCGTTGTTATCACAGGCAGAATTCTGATCCGCTTCTGCTTCTAATTCGGCTTTTAAATTTAAAGCGCCAGGATCGGAATTTAGGGTTTCAGAATTTGAAGCTTCGAAATTTGAAACTTCAAAATTAGAGACTTCGGAATTCTGGATTTCAGAATTTGGGACTTTAAAATTTTCGCCGTTAGAATTTTGTTCCAAGCCCCGCTTCGGCTCCTGATGCCGCTTTTGTAGTAGCTTTTTTAATTTCTCAAGCCCGCTTTGATCCATTTGCCGCCTTTAAATTTGATGGACGCGCCATTTTATAGTGCCACCGCTTAAAGCTCAGTAAATTTTACCGCTCGCCCGCTACGCGCCGTTTGATCAAAATTTAGCCCTCGTATCTTTGTAGCGATTTTTTATATGTTTTCGCCGCAGCGTAGCCCGCGCTCAGATATGCCTCAAACTCCTCGCTGGTAAGCCTGCGCGGCTCATTCGCAAGCTTCGCCGCACCGCTTGGCATATTTGCGTCCAGATTCGCTTCATTTACGATCTCGCCCCGTCGGATTCGATTGCTAAAGCCCGCTGCACGCGCTATTTGCGACACACGCTTTAAAGAGAAGTTTAAATTTCGCGTTTGCAGATTTAAAATTTTACCCATGCATTTGCGCGGACCCGCGATAAAATCGCCATTTTGTATGAGCGGGGCGACGGCAGAGCCGAGCTGGCCGCTCTCCGCCGAGCCGGGTAAGCAGCCCGTTGAATCCGGTAAGCCGCCCGCCAAAAGCTCTGCGCCGCTTAGGACGCGCAGGCTTCGCACCAAAATCCCGCCGCCGCTTTGCGGGACGCTGCGAAACGAAATGTCAAAGCCGAAATTGTGAAAAAATATCTCGCCCGCCCGCGACGTGCGCTTGTAGGTGTTGCGATCCGCGCCCGTGAAATACGCCTCGATCTCCGCGAAGGCGAATTCCGCGCCGCTTATGCAAAGCACATAGTTTTGCAGCAGATCGCGCATGAAATTTTCGATCTTTGCCTGCGCTTGCTCGCCATCAAACTGCGCCTGCGACGGATGGGCACCAAACGCAAGCGCTTGTCTGACGCCCGGCTCCGACTGCGATGGACGGACGTTAAATTTTAAGTGTGCTTTCTCGGCATCAAACAGCGGCTCGGTATTAAATTTTAAAATTTCAGCTTGCTGCGCACCGCTAAAATATGCCTGTTTGCCGCGAAATTTCGCGCCATTTTTTGATTTTAAAAGCTCACCGTCGCCCCCGTCTCTCGCGCTTCCTGCAAGTTTATGATTTTTTGAAGCGAGCTTTAAGCCCGCCGAAATTCCAAACTCCGCCGCGTCGATTTTTGAGAAAAATTTTTCTAAATTTTCATCCCCCAGCATTTTGCTCTTCCGTAGAATTTCCTTCGCGCTTTATCGAGCTCGCCTTGTTGCCCATAGTGTCGGATTCGCCGTTGTTTGCCTCGGCGCGCGTTAAATTTCTCTCGCCGTCCGTCGCGTTCATATCACCTCGCACTAAATTACCGCCGTTACTCGTCGTGTTTGCTTCGTTGTCTTTAAAACTTGAAGCTTCGCAACGATCTACACCTAAACGCTCGAAATAATATCTCTCTCGCTCACCTAAGTTTTCCACTCCTCTTTCGCATACACGCTTGATATACGCCTTGCTAGGGTATCTAAGCCGATTGAGCGCCAATTCACTACCCGCGTCTGCGCGCTTTATCAGCTTAGCGATGCAGGCATCATCCTCTTCACTATTTGCGATATAATCCCATACGCCACAGTATCTATCACCGCCCAGCGCCGTAATCAAAAAATAAACCCAAAGCAGGATTATGGCGATCGATATGCTTCCTTTTATTTTTAAAGATCTCTTTTTTACCATGTTTTTCCTTGAGTAATAAATTTTAACTCATTTTTTCACAAATTTGACCAACGACATAAAATTTACGATATCGCCCTCAAGGCTAATCTTATCGCCCAGCATTTTGCTCTTCCGTAGAATTTTCTTCGCGCTTCGTCTTGTCCGCCTTGTTGCTCGTAGTGCTGGATTCGCCGTTGTTTGCCTCGGCGCACGTTAAATTTACTCCGCCGTCCGTTGTGTTCGTATCGCCTCGCGCTAAATTACCGCCGCCGCTCGTCGTATTTGCTTCATCGCCCTTTGATTTGGGCGTTTTAAAGCCCCAAATCTCGCATCGATCCCCGCTAAAGCCTTGGAAATAATATCTCTCGCGCTCGCTCAAGTTTTCCACTCCCTTTTCGCATACGCGCTTGATATATGCCTGGCTCGGATACATTAGTCGATTTACCGCATGGTCATCGCCGGCGTCCGCGCGCTCTATTAGTCTGGCTATGCAAGCGTCATCCTCTTCGCCCTTGTTGTTTAAAAAAGATTCCCAAATGTTGCAATACGCGCCATTGTTTCTTATATATAGGGTGCACAGAATAATAACTCCTACAATTAACAAAAAAATTTGACTTTTACTAGCTTTCAATTTCGCTTTATTGCCCGACATTTGACCCTCCCGTAGAATTTATATCGCGTTTGATTACGCCTGTTGCATTACGGATTGTATTGATATCCTCATGCGTTAAATTTCCCTCGCCACTCGTCGTATTTGCTTCGCCGCCCTTTGATTTGGGCGTTTCAAAGCCCCAAGCTTCGCAGCGATTTTGGATGTAGAGCTCAAAATAATATCTTTCGCGCTCACCCAAGCTCTCCACTTCCTTTTTGCATGTGCGCTTGATATACGCCTCGTGCGGATATCTTAGTCGATTTGCCGCATATATATTACCCGCGTCCGCTCGCTTTATCAGCTTGGCGATGCAAGCGTCATCTTCCTCATCATGCCTGCCTGAAAAAAATTCTCTCGCGCTACAATACCCGCCGCTACCGCTTACAAACGCGGCATAAATAATAATAAGCGCCAAAATTAGCACAAAAACATGATTTTTACCGATTTTCAAGCTCGCCTCCTTCGCGATTAAATTTTGATTTTTTTCGCAGATTTACGATTTGCGGGCGAATCGTAAACTCGCTCACGTTGGACTTCGTGCGCAGAATTTGCAGCGTAAAATTTGCGATCTCCCCCACGTCCACGAAGCTTGCCTCATCATCTGCGGGCTCGAAGCTCAAATCCTCGTAAAACGGCGTTTTGGTGACGTCGGGGTTGATGCAGCTTACTCTGATCTGCTTGCGCGCCTCCTCGAAAAGGCAGAGCAGAAACGCCCGCAACCCCGCCTTGCTCGCGCTATAAACCGCGCTAAAGCGGCTCGCTCGCAGCGCCTCGATCGAGCTGATGCCGATGATATGGGCGCGGTTGCGCTTTAAATTCGGCAAAAGCGCGCGCGTGATGATGATGTTTGCGACAAGATTTACGTTTAAAATTTTTAAAATTTCACTCTCGCTCATCGCCTCAAGCGGCGCAAATTTCGCCGCACCCGCGCATAAAATCAGCGCGTCAATCTCACACGCCGCAGCCAGCGTGCGGCACTCCTTCGCTAGCGCGTCCGTATCCTCAAAGCGCGAGGCTAGCGTTAAAATTTCATAGCCGTTTTGTCGCAAAAGCTCCGCAACCGCGCTGCCGATACCGCCGCTTGCGCCCGTGATCAATGCTTTCATCTTTTCTCCTTTAAATTTTCATGCCGCTTCGGCGCGTTAAGCTTAGCGCACTATACAAATTTCGCTGCGCTAAATTTATTGCCCGCTGTATTTGCCGCTAAATTTACGCGGATTATTTAAACCGCGCCGCGACTTTGCCGGGTAAAATTTTAAATTTAGCCCGCGGACGTTTGCTGCGCGAGCGTTTTGTAAAATTTCATCGCCGCTCGCTGTGCCCGCCCCGCACGATTTATAAAATTTAATTTTATAAAATCGGGTGTGGCGCTAAATTTTAACCGCTCGCTCGCCGCAAATTTCGCGCTGTATCTTAGGCGCCACATTCGAACCGGTACAGGCCGCGACGTCTGCGACAAACAGCGCGTCTAGCACTGCCGTATCTTTGCGAAATACGCCGCCTTCATCGCCTCTTCAAAGGCGTCATTGCTTTCGTACTCGCAGCCCAAAACCTCGCGCCACAGGCTCGCATCCTCCATGCAGAGGTAGAAAAACACCCGCTCGCGCCACGGCAAAAGCGCGTCCGCGGCAAATTTAAAAAGCTCGCGCTTGATCTGCAGCGGGTAGGACAGCTTGCCGTTCGCGTCCGCAAGGGGCATCTGTAGAATTTTGCTCCGCAGCCCGCGCGAGCGCAGCTTTTTGACGACGGGCTTAATGAAGGTAAGCGTGCCGAGCGAGACCATCGCGACGTCGCTTGGATCGAAGCTGCGTAGCAGCCGCTCAAAAAGCGCGCCGTAATCGCTCCGCCACCCCTCGTAGCGAACCATCGGGTGGAAGTGAAAGCCCACCAAAATGCCGCGCGCCGCGAGCGCTTCGGCTGCCGCCAGCCGCGCATCCAGGCTCGCGCTTAGATGCTCCTCATTCGCAATGATCGCGGGCGTATTTAGCGAAAAAGTAACGATGAGATTGCGCGGGATCTCGCGCTGCAGGAAAAACTTAATATTGTTCGACTTGCTTTTAAGCTCCAAAATCACGTTTTCATGTCGCGCCGCAAAATCGCATAACGCGCTTAAAATGCCGAAGCAATCGCCCCACATAAGCGAGTCGGAGCTCTGCCCCGTGCCGATGTGGTAACTGCGCGCAGAATCGAGTCGCAACCGCGCTAAATTTGCCGCAAAATTCTCGTCAAAGCCGATTTCTCCGTGCTTGTAAAAGGAGCCGATCGCGCAATACGAGCAGTCAAAGCCGCACGAATTGACTGCATCTAGCGTCAGCAGATTGCAGCAGCGCGTGTTTTCGCTCGCCACCGGACAGCGACCTAGAGCGATGCGCTCTGCGCGAAAGGATGAAATTTCAAATTTTTTCGGCGCATAGTCGCTTTTGAAGCTCGCGTACGAGTGCGGGCGCGACTTGAGATCCAGCCAGGCTTCGCGCACGAAATTAAAAATTTGCTCGCCGCTTGGGATTTTCCCTGCTTTATTAAATTTGGCTTTATTAAAATTTAGCCCACACTGCCCGTCCGCAAGCAGCTCATAAACGGGCGTCTCGTCCCACGCCTCAAAATCGCTCGCAAACTCCGCAAGCTGCTTTCGTTGCTGAAACGAAAAGTGAAATTTCTCAAATAGCGCGCCTAAAAACGCGCTCGATCGCTCGCCCAGATTCACGCCAAACTGCGCGCCTAGCTCCTTTTTTGCCTCCGTCATCTTGCTCCGCTTCGTTTAAATTTTGCAAATTATACTTAAATTTCGCGCGCCGTCACTAAAAATCGTTGAAATTTCAGATCGCGCCGCAGAATAGTCGCTCGAAATAGAAGGCGTAAGCTAGCGTAATAGCGACGTTTAGGATCAAAATTCCGCCGAGCGCAAACTTTTGCGGGATTTTTTTGACGCCCGTTCGGTAATAATACGGCAGGGCGCAGAAAAACGCGGGCAGCACGAGCAGAGCGATACCTAGTGGTATGCCCGCACCGCCCACGCCTATCTCGGCACTGCGCACAAACTGCGCCATGGCGGGAAATTTATGAACGGCGAATATGGCCGCTGCAAAAAGTAGCTGTACGCAGACGCAGTAAAATAGGTAACGCGCGCCTATTAGGGTATCTTTTAGCCATAGCCCGATACAGAAAAATGCGAGCAAAAGAGCTAAAAAGACCAACAAGGGCGGATCCGCGAGCAAATCCGCCACGGCATACGCGCAAGCCGCGACGCACGCGCACGCGAAGAGGGCGAAATACAGATAAGAGCCTTTTATTTTCATCGTTTCTCCTGCGACTCTGCAATACCTTCAAATTCCGCGTCGTATTCAGCATATGAAGCCAAAATTTCATCCCTCGGCTCGGTTTTTTGCATACGCTCTCGTGGTTAAATTTTGCTCTTTATTGCGGCGCGGATTTGCGGCAGGCGCGCCTTTACGAGCTCATAGACGAAGCTTTTACAAAGCCGCTCGCCGCGCAGATGATCGCTTACGATCTTCATCATCGCCCATGGCACGCCCGCGCGCTCGCAAGCACCCACGAAAAGCGAGCTCTCCATATCGTAAAGCCTGATGTCGCGATTTTCTAGCCCGCAAGTAGCGTCTTTTGCCGTGCACGGCGTATTTTGTGTTGCGCGCGCTGCGGTATTCGTCGCGTCGTTGCGTCCGCCTACCGCGATTTGTGAGGGTTTTATGCTCGCTAAATTTTGCGCCTCGATCTGCGTTGCGCTTTGTATTGCAGCCCGCGTCGCGTCGGGCGTGAAATTTTTTGTATCTGCCGCGCCGTTCACCCCTTGCGTTGGGACTTGTGCGTTTATCTCGCCGCATGTCTCGATCGCTGCGATACTTGCCGCATCAGTTCGCTCCGCTGCATTTAAAATTTTAGGCTCGCTCACGCAGATTAAATTTGCCCGCAGCTTGCCGTCTAAACTCGCACCGCAAAATTCCCGCTCGCAAACGTTTTGAAATTTCGGAGCCTGCTCGTTGTGTTCCCCAACCTGCGAGCGATAAAGCTCCGATCCGTCCTCGCCGCAAAATTCCTGCGCTGCCGTGCCGTCAAAGTAAAACGCCTCGCCGATTTGCACGCCTTTATCCGCGCAGCCGCAGACGCCTATGTTTAGCGCAAAGTCCACGCGCCGAGAAAGTAAAATTTCGCCGAAGCGCTCTGAATTTCGCGCGGAGCCAAGATCTAAAATTTTAAAATTTTCAGTCGCATTTAGCGCAGAGCCGGTCTCTGCGTCGCCGCAGAGCGCGCCCGCACCCAAACGGTGCTTAAATTTTACGTCCGCACCGCACCGATCCTTGCGAAGCTCACGCCCGAATTCCGCGTCCGTATCGGCACGGCGAACAAATTCCGCGCCGCGCTCGCTCTTAAATTCTATTTCTATGCCGCCTGCAGCGCCCGCTTCAAATTTAGCTCCAAACCTCACGCCGCAGATGTATAGAAGCATCTGCTCGCCTGCGAACAGATCGCCGCCGCGCGTAAGTTTAAAACTCTCGATTATCGCTTGGGCTTCGCAGCGCAAAGCCGTACAGATCAGTATCATTTGCCGCCTTTGTTAAAACCGCATTTTAACAATTTGAGCTATAATGTAAGATTAATTTGGCACAAAAGGGCGAAAATGAACGATCTCATCACCATCACGGGCGCGCGCGAGCACAATCTGAAAAATATAAATTTGCAAATTCCAAAGGACAAACTCGTCGTTTTTACCGGTCTTAGCGGCAGCGGCAAGAGCACGCTGGCGTTTGATACGCTATATGCCGAGGGGCAGCGCAGATACGTCGAGAGTCTAAGCAGCTACGCGAGGCAGTTTTTGGACCGCGTAGGCAAGCCCGACGTCGATAAGATCGATGGTCTGACTCCTGCGATCGCGATCGATCAAAAAACGACGTCGAAAAATCCGCGCTCGACGGTGGGCACGATCACCGAAATTTACGACTATCTGAGGCTGCTTTATGCGCGCGTCGGGGTGCAGCACTGCCACAAATGCGGCAAGCCGATCTCAAAGATGAGCTCCAGCGACATCATCGCCGAGATTATGAAGCTGCCGCGCGGCGCGAAGGTGATCTTGGGTGCGCCCTTGGTGCGCGAGAAAAAGGGCAGCTTCGCCGATATGCTGCAAAACTTGCGCGAGCAGGGCTATGTGCGCGCTCAGATCGACGGCGTGCTGGTGCGACTGGATGAGGAGATCGAGCTGAGCAAGACGAAAAAGCACTCGATCAAGGTCATCATCGACCGCACGATCATCGACGAGGAAAATTCCATCCGTATCGCAAGCGACGTCGAAAAGGCGCTCAAGCTCAGCTTCGGCGAGCTTGAGGTGGAGATCGCAAACGCCGCCGAGCTGGGGCTCGCGCAGAGCTTGATCCACTACAGCGAGCATATGGCGTGCTTTGATTGTAAAATTTCATTCAAGCCGCTCGAGCCGCTCGCGTTTAGCTTCAACTCCCCAAAGGGCGCGTGCGAGAGCTGCGACGGGCTAGGGATAAAATTTAGCCTCGATCTGGGCAAGATCATCAACGAAAACGCCTCGATCGAGGGCGGCGCGATCAAGGTAATGTCTGGCTTTAACAAGAGCTATTATTATAAATTTCTGCTCGGATTTTGCGAAGCAAACGGCATAAACGTCAAAATCCCGTACGCAAACTTAAGCGAGGAGCAAAAAAAGCTGATCCTCTACGGCAGCGTCAAAGAGATCGATTTTTACTGGAAAAAACATAAGCTCGTGCGTAAATTTGAGGGCGCGATCAAATACGCCTACGATCTGCTCAAAAACGAAAGCGATCTGGACGATTATATGAGCGAAAAAATTTGCCCCGACTGCGGCGGGCTGCGCCTGCGCCCCGAAAGCCTAGCCGTAAAAGTCGCAGACAAGGGCATCGGCGACGTGATAAATATGAGTATCGCAGACTGCGTGGAATTTTTCAGCGACGAGAAGCGGTTTTCAAATTTAAGCGAAAAAGACGCGCAGATCGCGGCGCCGATCCTAAAAGAGATAAACGAGAGGTTGTTTTTCTTAAAGGACGTGGGGCTTGGATACCTCACGCTGGGGCGCGATGCGCGCACCATCAGCGGCGGCGAGGCGCAGCGTATCCGTATCGCAAGCCAGATCGGCTCTGGTCTTAGCGGCGTGATGTATGTGCTCGATGAGCCTAGCATCGGGCTTCACGAGCGCGATACGAAAAAGCTCATCAAGACGCTGCGAAGCTTGCAGGAAAAGGGAAATTCCGTAATCGTCGTCGAGCACGATAAAAAGACGATCGAGGCGGCGGACTTCGTCGTAGATATCGGCCCTGGGGCGGGCAATCTAGGCGGCGAGGTCGTATTCGCAGGAGACGTCGCGCATCTGCTTAAAAGCAATACGCAAACCGCGCTGTATCTGAATAACCAAAAGGAGATAAACTACCAAAAGCACCGTAAGCAGGAGCTTTGGCTAAGTATCAAAAACGTAAATATCAATAACATCCACGGCCTTTGCGCAAAATTTCCGCTGCGTAATTTAGTCGGTATCACGGGCGTTAGCGGCAGCGGTAAGAGCTCCTTGGTGCTGCAAACCATCCTGCCGACGGCACTTGAGGAGCTAAATCGCGCCAAAAAGGTGCACGCGGTAAAGGGCGCTAAAATTTCCGGGCTTGAGAGCTTAGATAAAGTGATCTATCTGGATCAAACCCCGATCGGACGCACCCCGCGCAGCAATCCCGCGACCTACACGGGGGTGATGGACGAGATCCGCGCGCTTTTTGCCGCGACGAAAGAAGCGCAGCTGCGCGGATACAAGATCGGCCGCTTCAGCTTCAACGTCAAGGGCGGGCGCTGCGAAAAATGCGCGGGCGAGGGCGAGATCACGATCGAGATGCACTTCCTGCCCGATATCAGCGTCGTTTGCGACGTATGTCACGGCACGAGATACAACGCGCAGACGCTTGAAATTTTATACAAAAACAAAAGCATAGCCGACGTTTTGGCGATGAGTATCGACGAGGCGCTCGAGTTTTTCAAAGCCGTGCCTAAAATTTATCAAAAGCTAAAGACGCTCGCGGACGTCGGGCTCGGCTACGTTTCGCTCGGACAGCCCGCCACGACGCTTAGCGGCGGCGAGGCACAGCGCGTCAAGCTCGCCAAGGAGCTAAGCCGCACCGACACGGGCAACACGCTATATATCCTGGACGAGCCCACGACTGGGCTTCATTTTGCAGACGTAGATCGCTTGGTGGCGGTACTGCATCATTTGGTCGATCTTGGGAATTCCGTCTTTGTGATCGAGCACAATCTAGACGTCATCAAAAACTGCGATTACATCATCGATATGGGGCCCGAGGGCGGCGAGGGCGGCGGACAGATCGTCGCTTGCGGCACCCCAGAAAAGCTCGCGAAAGATTTCAAAAAAACGCTCAGTTACACGGGGGAATTTTTGGCGCAGGAACTAGCGGCGATGAAAAGCGCAAGCAAAAATAAACGGGGCTAAAACGCCTTATCGGGGGCAAAAATGGATCAAAGCAGGCTTGAGGAATTAAAAAGGCCACTACAAAAGCGACATCAAGAGCCGAAGCGGGGCTCGGAACAAAATTCTAACGGTGAAAATTCTGGAACATCGAATTTTGGAGTCTCGAATTTCAAAGCTCAAAATTCCGAAATCTCGAATTCCGAAGTCTCAAATTTTGAAGCTTCGAATTTTAGAACCTTAAATTTCGAAGCCTCGAATTTTGAAATCCTGAATTCTGAACCTCCGAATTTGGAATCTTTGAATTCCAAAGCTCCGAATTCCGCTAATGATGCTTTAAATTTAGAAGCCGAAGCGGATCAGAATTCTGCCTGTGAAAACAGCGCAGAGCAGCAAAATTTTATCTTGGATGACAGCGGCTCTTTGCAGCAAAATTCCAAAGCCAGGGATTACGATAAAGAGCCGATAATAATAAAAGATCATACTTATTACGAATTTATGATTTATCAATTTCCAGCGCTACTGATAGGTTTTATTATATTTTTGACTTTTGCTACCATAGTAAATCCCGTTAGTCTTAAGACTTTTCGAATGCTTCCGTCTATATTGGTTTCATTGTTGACCGTAATTAGGGATAAAGACGGCATGTATTTTGAGTTTAAAAACGATAAAATTCTGTATTATTACAAAAACAAGATCCGTAAAATTTTCGAATTAAATAGTATAGGTGCGATGATAATTAGCTCTTTGATTGCAGGCACAGTATGCGGCAAAGGATAAATTGGTTTATAAAAATAGCACTACTTCTTTGGATTTTATTAATTTTTGCCGCCGATACATACGATATGGCAATCGGCGAAAGCATAACTGATATATTGTGTATTTTTGTTTTAGCTGCATCAGGAATTTTCGGAGCAAAGGCTATTATGCACCTACGCAACGGTAGTCTTAGTTTTTTCGGTCTTCACGATCAGCTTGTGCTTTATAAAGAAAACGCCGAGGTTGAGATACTAAATATTTTGATGGCAGATAAAGAGGAATATCTGCAGCTGAGAGATTATTTTATGCAAACGATGCAAAAAGATATAAGCAACCTGCAGCGTACGATGTCGATCTTTAACGAAAAAATAGAATTTAGAAAATTTAAATTTTAAAAAGAGTATGTTATGGAGCAAATTGAGAAGGCAAGAAAAATTTTAGCCATTGCGGCTAGATAACAGAATTTCATGCAACAAATTCCATCCCGCGATACGGCGGAATGGAATTTGAAAGCAGCTAATTCGTAGCGAGTAAATCTAAAATAGAATTTTAATTTAAATCCCAAAGCCTTAGCCGTTATAGCCTAAGCGGCGCATATTTGCGCACGCGTCCTTGTAGCCGTAATAGCACGAGATGCGGTATAGATCAATGGCGTTGAATTTATTCTGCTCCACGCCCTCGCCTTTTTCAAACATCGCTGCGAGCTTCTGGCAAGCAGGGAAGTTTTGGGAGAGCGTGCACGCAGCGTTGTAGGCATTGGCGGCGGAAGCATAGTCGTGCTTGGAATACATAGAATCCGCAAAATTTAGACACATTGCGCCATTGCCGTTTTTGCATGCATCGCTTTGCACGACGCTGCCTTGTAGGTTCATCGCACGGATACCGTCTTGAACATCGGCGAAGGAATATTTGCCGCTCTTTGGCGCATCGACTGCGCTCTTTGGCGCGTTGCTAACGCAGCCTGCCAAAAATACTCCGGCGGCGATCAAAGCTAGAATTTTTTTCATATTTTGCTCCTTAATTTTTTGAAATTTGGCGACCCAAAACGTAATAGGTCTCTTTGCCCGCGACCTTTTGCAGCTTGAGCTTAAATTTTTCCGACCAAGATCGGATGATCTGCTCCGCAGCAGTCTTGCGCTCCTCATTTGTAGCGTCATTTTTGATCTTAAAATACGGGTTAGAATTCGACATCGCCACGTGCGCACCGTAAATTTTAAGCTTATCGTTCAGCCCTACGATGCGATCGAGCTCATTATCCTCAAAATCGCACTTCGATAAAATTCCTCGCAGCTGCGCGACCGTCGCGTCGTTTACGCTATATCCTAGCGCTAGCAAAATTCCATCTTCACTCATTCTCATCCTTTCTAAAAAATTTATCTGTTCGCTTGTGAAATCAAAACGCCTTCGATTATGCTTTTTATATCGCCGTCTAAAATCGCATCGGTTTGGCTATACGCCTCGCCGCTGCGGTTATCCTTAACCTGTTGATATGGGAAAAGCACGTAGGAGCGGATCTGATGCCCCCAGCCTATCTCGCTCTTAGGCACGTTTTCGTCCTTTTCGCGCTGCTTCATTAGCTCAAGTTCGTAAAGGCGCGACTTTAACACCTTCATCGCCGTTTCTTTGTTTTTGTGCTGGCTTCTATCGTTTTGGCAGTTTACTACGATACCCGTCGGGATGTGCGTGATACGCACGGCGCTTTCGGTTTTATTGATATGCTGCCCGCCTGCGCCGCTTGCGCGAAACACATCGACACGAATATCCTTCTCTTCGATATTTATCTCGATATCATCATTTAGCTCGGGGCTTACCATCACGCTTGAAAAGCTCGTATGTCTACGCCCTGCGCTATCAAACGGGCTTACGCGCACCAGGCGATGGATGCCGTTTTCGGCTTTCAGATATCCGTAGGCGTTCTCGCCGCGCACGATGAAGCTGACATCCTTAAGACCTGCTTCCTCGCCCTCTTGAAAGTCCAAAACCTCGATCTTAAAGCCCTCTCGCTCGCAAAAGCGCAGATACATGCGATATAGCATACTCGCCCAGTCGTTGCTCTCCGTACCGCCCGCGCCCGGATGAATGCTGACGATAGCGTTTTTATCGTCGTTTTCGCCGCTAAGCATCATAGAAATTTCTAAATTTATGATCTTGTCCTCTAGCTCGTCCGCCTCGGCGAAAAGCGAGTTTATCGTCTCTTCGTCGTTTTCCGAGTTTGCCAGCTCATATAGAGCCTTCGCGTCATCTACGGCGTTTTTAGCGTTTAGAAATTTATTTAAGATATTTGAAATTTTAGTTTTTTCCTTGCCGATGGCGCCTGCTTTTGCGACGTCCTGCCAAAGATTTTGATCGTTTTCAAGCTCCTCGATCTCTTTTAGGCGCGCTTTAATGTTCTCCGGTTTTACGACGCCTGCAATATTTTCGACTTTAGTATTTAGGGTTTTTAAAAGTTCCGTGTATTCGTAATTATCCAAAATTTAAGACCTTTTTATGCTTTTGGCGTGATTATAACATATTTTGGATTAAGGTTGTTTATAAAATTTTATTTAAGGCGGGTATTATGAAGCATTTATCTATTAGGGATATCAAAATCTGCTTGATATTGCCATGATTAATCAGTTTAAGCTCCATCGAGAGATCGGGCAATGGGTCGTTTAGTAGCAGTTTTAGCTTTGCCTCTTCTAGCTTCAACTTTTTGCAATCGGCTTTTTTGTCTTCAAGCATAGACACCACTAGTCTTAGCTTTTCTTTTGTCATTTCACTTTGCACGAAAGCACCTTATATACGATAATAGAACATAAAAAAGCTACAATGGAGCAGGCAAAATACGCCCAAATTTCTCCGATAGTTTTTTCAAGAAGCGCGTGCAGTCCTAGCAAAAAGAAAACTAAGCCTATAATGCAAATTACGCCCATAATTATATTTAGTAAAACCGAATTGGTGCTCTTTAAAAAAGAGCGCCTGATATCGCTAGCTTGAGCGTCTACGAGCTCTACTACCGAAACTATAAATTCAGATATGCCGGCCATTATTTTTTCAGCAACCAAGCGAGCAAAAATCCGACGCTAGCAGCGATCGCGATGCTTTTTATCGGGTCTTGTTTTATCGTGTCATTTACGCTTTCTATGCCGTCTTTGCCTTTGAGCCTTAGATCATCTATATATTTTTTGATCTCATTGCTATTTAGCTGATCTAGAATTTTATCTTTAGCAGACTCCGCACGCTCTGCGCCTATGTTTTTGATAGACTTCATAATCTCTTTAAAATCCGCTTTTAAAGAGTCGATATCCTTTTTCAAAGAATCTAAATCTGTCTCTTGAGTAGCCATTTTCGCTCCTTTTGAAGTTTATTTTAGAGCTAAAGCTCGTGGTAGATTTTAGTACTTATTGATTAACGCTCGCTAAATAGACCGCCCTTTCGCGCTTAATTTATACCTTTAATATTTTTTGATATAATTGCGAGCCTAATATTTTATATTGAAAAGAGAGAACAATGCAGATCATTAGAAGCGTAGAGGAGCTAAAAAGCTTCAGAGCATCAGCAAGCGGCAGCGTTGGCTTCGTGCCTACGATGGGGGCTTTGCACGCGGGGCATGCGAGCCTCATAAAAAGAGCGCGGAACGAAAACGACATCGTAATCGTCTCCGCATTCCTCAATCCGGCGCAGTTTTTGCCAGGCGAGGATCTAAACAGCTACCCAAAAAACGAAGCGGGTGATATTAAAATTTGCGAAAGCCTCGATGTGAACGCGCTTTTTATCCCGACCGCGGATGAAATTTACGGCACGGAGGAGCCAGCGATCATAGCACCTAAGCCGATAAGTGAAATTTTAGAAGGCAAAACGCGCCCCGGGCACTTCGACGGCGTACTTAAAGTGCTAAATAAGCTTTTTAATCTAACTCGTCCTAGCAACGTTTATATGGGCAAAAAGGACACCCAGCAGCTTTTCATCGTACAGAAGATGGTAAAGAGCTTTTTTATGCCTATAAGTATCATCCCTTGTGAGATCGTGCGCGAGAGCGACGGCTTGGCACTTAGCTCACGTAACGCCTATTTGGACGAGGAGGGAAAGCTTATGGCGCTTAAGCTTTCGCGCTCCTTGCTAAATGCCAGCTCGCTTATTAAAAAAGGTGAGATCAGCCTAAATATCATCCGCGAAAAGATGCTTAGCGTGCTTGAGCCGCTGGCGGTCGATTATATAGCGTTCGTGGATTATAAATTTAATGAAATTTCGCAGATCAAGCAAGGCGATACGATAATCCTGCTTGCCGCAAAGGTCGGCACAACCCGCCTGATCGATAATATCTGGCTGTAAAATGGCAAAACTCCATCTCGTTTCTCTAGGCTGCAATAAGAATTTAGTCGACTCCGAGATCATGCTCGGGCGTCTGCAAAACTACGAGCTCACGGATGAGCCTGCTAGCGCGGACGTGATGATCGTAAATACCTGCGGCTTCATAGCAAGCGCCAAGCAGGAGAGTATCCGCACGATTTTGAAGCTTAGCGAGCAGAAAAAAAGCGGCGCGCTGCTGGTCGTCACGGGCTGTCTGATGCAGCGCTACAAAGACGAGCTCATGCGCGAGCTGCCCGAGGTCGATATTTTTAGCGGCGTCGGCGACTACGATAAAATCGATGAGATGATTTTAAAAAAGCAGAATTTATTCAGCCCGCAAACCTATCTGCAAAGTCCCGCGCTTACCTCTTCGCGCGTGATAACGGGCTCAAACTACCACGCTTACGTTAAAATTTCGGAGGGCTGTAATCAAAAGTGCTCTTTCTGCGCTATTCCGAGCTTCAAAGGCCGCCTAAAAAGCCGCTGTATAGACGACATCGAAGCGGAGGTGCGCGGCTTGGTAGCGCGCGGATTTTACGATTTCAGCTTTATCGCACAGGATTCCAGCAGCTACGGTCGTGATCTAAGACGCAGCAACAAGGGCAGATCAAATTTTAAAGGCTCCGAAGGCGAGTTAAATTTTGCGGGCTTTCGCGACGGGCAGAATTCCGATGGCTCAAGCGGCGGCGCGAGAGATAGAATTGCCGCTCAAAGTAGGCTCGTCTGCGATAAGGGCTCTGGCGGCGAGAGTGCTGGCGACGAAAGAGCCCACGAGCAAGACGTGGATCTAGTCGCACTGATAAAACACATCGAAAAAATCGAGGGTGTCAAGGTCGCGCGCGCGCTGTATCTCTACCCCACCAGCACCGACGAGCGGCTCATCCGCGCAATCACTGACTCACCCGTTTTCGCAAACTACTTCGACATGCCGATTCAACACATAAACGACAAAATGCTAAGCCTGATGAAGCGCGGCGCGGGCGCGGCGCGAATCAAAGAGCTTTTAAGCTTAATGCGTGCAGCACCAAACTCGTTCCTCCGCACGGGCGTCATAGTGGGGCACCCGGGCGAGGGTGAAGCCGAATTTGACGAGCTTTGCGCATTTTTGCGGGAGTTTAAATTTGATAGAATTTCAGCTTTTGCCTACAGCAAGGAGGAGGATACGGCGAGCTTTGCGATGCCGCAGATCCCCGCACGGACAATTAGTCGCCGTCTGAATAAAATCGAAAAAATCACGCGCGAGGCGATAGATAATAGCATGCGCGCGCTCGTAGGCAAAAAGATGCCCCTAATAATCGAAGGCGCCAGCAGCGAGGGCGAGTTTTTTTACGGCGCTAAGCCCCTTGCATGGGACAAGGACATCGACGGCGAAATTTTAATCAACGAAAGCTACGTGCAAAACCTAAAAGCAGGCGGTCTATACGAGTGCGAAATCACGGAATTTGCGGGCGATAGACTGCTTGCGCGAGTACTAAAAAGCTCGCAAGGACAATGAAAAACTCGCCCGAAATTCCAAGCAAAATTTTAGCCTTGCTACGAGCTAGCAAAAATCTGCTTGCCTTTTCGCATGGCGTCGATAGTACAGCGCTTTTTTACCTTCTGGATGAGGCAGGCGTAAAATTTGACCTTGCGATCGTGGACTATAACGTCCGCGCGCAAAGCAAGGACGAGATCGCCTCGGCGCGAGATCTGGCGGCCAAATTTAGCAAACGAATCTACGTAAAAAGCGTGCGGCTGGGCGCTTCAAATTTCGAGCACGAGGCGCGCGCGGCCAGATATGATTTTTTCGGCCAAATTTGCCGCGAGCAGGGATATGAAAATTTGATTTTGGCGCATCAATTTGACGATAAATTCGAGTGGTTTTTGATGCAGCTTGGGCGCGGCGCGGGGCTTAGCGAGCTACTTGGCATGCAAGAGCTAGAGGCTCGCGAGGATTGCGTGATCGCTCGTCCGCTTCTAAGCGTGCGAAAGTGCGAGCTGGAGCGGTTTTTGCGTGAGCGAAACTTAAAATACTTCACCGACGAGACGAATTTGACGGAGCAGTTTAAACGCGGCTTTATTCGCGCGAAATTTAGCGAGCCGTTTTTAAACGAATACTTTA
>NZ_CALIBB010000081.1 GCF_938045595.1 uncultured Campylobacter sp. | reverse complement strand
GGCGGAAATAAAATTTGCGACGCGGAATTTTAGGTACGCGCTTAGGGCTGAGGCTAAAAAGCAGAGCGCCCGTCGCGAAAGACTGCGGAATTTTACCACAGCGGGTTTAAAACTACGCTCATACCGCTACGCCCGCTATGCCTTAAGTGTGGAATTTTATTGTGACGGCTCCCAAACAGCGCGCGGATCGCTAACTGCGCTAAATTTTACGACGCGGAATTTGGTATGTAGAATTTAAGGCTTTGGGCGTTCGCAAGCAGCGATTGCAAGCGGTAGCACGGAATTTAGCGCGTAGAATTTAAAAGCGAAATTTAGCCGTTTGAAAAATACGCGCGAGATTTTGCGACGTAAAATTTGGCGCTCGAATTTTGCGATAGTAAATTCGGCGCCTGGAATTTTACAGCGAAATTTTGCAACGTAATTTTGTCTCGTAGAGCTTTGATACGGATTTTGTTTTTGCGGCAGCAAGGCTTTAAATCCCGCGCTTCAAGCTCCGCGGCAGGCAGCCGGCTAGAATTCCATCTCGCATAGTCGGTTAAAATTTTGCAAGAAATTCTGCGTAGAATTTTATGCAGAATTCTGCTTTGTGCGCTTGCGTGGCTAGGTAAAATTTCGCGCGAAATTTCGTTTTTCAAGACGACTTAGAATTTAGCGTGAACTATAAAATTTACCGCCAAGCTTACATGGGCTCGTGCGATTAAATTTAGCCTCGCGATCTCACGACGCCTTATCGATCGTGCCCCAAATTAAGGCGCCAAATTTTTCTTGCGCGAGCCTAGTTCTACAAATCGTGCTTTTCGATCAAAACGCTCTTATTATCGTCGTCGCCACTACAGAACGCTCTATATGAGCCGGACATTGTGTTTTCGAATAAAAACACTACGCCGCCCTTTTGAAATTTTTTCGAGCAGCCCTTGGCGTGCAGCTCGGCGAGTTTCGGGCTATCCGGAGCATAAAACTGATAGCTATCGGTGAAGTGCTCCACGTATCGGTAGGTGATCTCTGCCCAAGGCGCACTGCTGTCGCCGCTTCTATTTAGCACGATGGTTCTGGCGTTTATCGCCGCAAGCTTTGATTTTAGCTCTGCAAACGTCTTTTTATCCCAGCCAACGAGCTTTAACCCTTCGCCAATACCCGGTGCATTATCTTTGAAAATGGAATTTGAGTAAAATTTCGTCTTATTGCTGTCCAAATCAATCCAAATATATTCATCGCCATAAGTGCTCTGGATCGTAACGCGCAAATTTTTAGGGAAGTTGCGATCTGCAAAAGCTAACAGGTCTAGAAATTTCTCGCGATTTTGCTCGTAGTTTTGCATCGGCGGGGCTTTATCCAGTTCCATATCATCTTTATCAAAGAAAGAATTAAACGCGAAAAATGCCGCCAAAATCGGTAGCACCTTTACGCAAAAGAGCAAACCCAGAACTACAGCTATGATGATTTTTAAAGCTTTAGCCAAATTTTCTCCTTAAATTTTATAGCCGTTTAGACCTGACGGCTGGTTTATGTTTGAGCTCTACGGCTACGTGCGTAAAATTTAGCGCTCGTAGCGTATTTCAGAGCTGCGGGCGCGAGAGCGTTCATGAAAAGCGCTCGTGCGTTGCAGTCGGCGACAGAAATAGCACCCGCAGCGGAAGTAGGTAAACTCTCGCACGGCGCCCCCGTATAAAATATACCGCGCAGAGTATCCACCCAAAGCGCCTACGATCTCTCGCACTAGGTAAAGCGCTCGCAATAGCTCTCGCCGAATAAATTTTAAGAGGCACGAGCTGTTTGCATAGCCTGCGGCGTGAAAACGAAGC
>NZ_CALIBB010000080.1 GCF_938045595.1 uncultured Campylobacter sp. | reverse complement strand
CGATGAAATTTTAAAGCTTACGCAACTTTTGCGCAGCCTTGAGCTTAAAATTTTATCGCGCATAGCAAAGTCTCGTGCAGTAGTGCCGCAGGGCTCAAATTTTAACCCGCGCCGTGCCGCAAATTTAGCCATACTGCGCATTATAAATTTCGGCTCGCCGTGCGTTGCAAATTTTATCTTGCCGCTAGCGAAAATTTTAAAATTTTTCCTATCGGCACAGTGTTTGAGCGGCGCAAGATTTGAGATATTCTTACTTGCAGCCGCACCTATCGGCATCGCGCCCGCCGTCTTGGCGCCGCGGCAGGTATAGCCCGCGCGCCTCGCAGAAACCGCCTCTCGGTTTGCCATTTTTGAGTGCGCCTCAAAGCCTGACGATACCGCGCCTACCGCTCGATTTGCTATCCTCGCTTCTAGCGGCAAATTTACCGCTTCCTTACACTCTTTAAAATTTTTAAAATTCTCGCGCTTTATAAAAGATACAAGCGCCACAGGACGGAGGTTGCCTTTGAAATTTAAGCTGTCTAAGCCAGAATTCTGTCGCATCCATTTTGGGGGACGGGGGTTGCTTTTAAAATTCAGCCCCGTGCCATTTGAGTGCGGGTTCGACACCCAACAAAATACCTTCACTCGCCGCTCCCTGCAAGCGCTTCAGCCTCGCTCTTGCCGGGTGAATTTGCGCCAGGCGTCGCCAGACTCGCGAGCGCTTCAAACTCGCTCTCGTCGATCACCCGCACGCCAAGCGAGCGGGCTTTTTGCAGCTTGGAGCCCGCTTCTGCGCCTGCGAGCACGAAGTCGGTCTTGGCAGATACTGAGCCCTGCACTTTCGCGCCCATCGCCAAAAGCCTGGCCTTAAACTCGTCGCGCGGACGGCTGAGCGTGCCGGTGATGACGACGCTGCGGTCCGTGAAGGCGCTTTTGACGGTCTGCATCTGGGACGCGCGAGGCGTGATGATTTCGCTTAGATTTAGAATTTTTTCGCGATTTATCTTGCAAAACTCCGCTAGGCTCCTTGCCATCGCCTCTCCAAAGCCCTCCAGCCGCAGAATTTCATCCTCGCTCGCATCCAGCCAATCCTCTCCGAATGCCGCGGCGATCTTGCGCGCGGCCACCTCGCCGATGTGCTCTATCCCCAAAGAAGCAATGAAGCGCTCAAGCGGCGCGTTTTTGCTCGCATTTATCGCGCCCAAAAGATTTGAAATTTTTTTATCCGCAAAGCCCTCAAGATCCGCCAAATCCTGCGCGCCGAGGGCGTAAATGTCGCCGATCTTTGAAATTTTGCCGCTTTCAAAAAGCTGCGTGATCGTCGCATCGCTCAACCCTTCGATATTCATGCATTTTTTGGAGCAGAAATAGATCAGCGAGCCTATCACGCGCGCCTTGCAATCGAGGTTTTGACACTTTATGAGCGCGCCTTCGTCAAGTAGCTTCTCGCCGCAAACCGGGCAGCGACCCGGGCGCGAAATTTCGCTCTGCGTGCCGTCTCTGCGCTGTTTGTAAACGCTCGTGATCTTCGGGATCACGTCGCCGCTGCGGATGATGCCCACGAAGTCGTTTTTCATCAGCCCAAGTCGCGCGATCTCGTCGAAATTATGAAGCGTCGCGTTTGAAACGTTCGCGCCATCGATATTTACGCTATCTACGACGGCTACGGGGGTGACCGCGCCGGTGCGGCCGACCTGCAGATTGATCTCGCGCAGCCGCGTTACCTTTTCGACCGCGGGGAATTTATACGCGACCATAAAGCGCGGAAATTTCACCGTATAGCCTATCTTCGCGCACTTTGAAAGTTCATTTACGCGGATTACCATGCCGTCTAGCATCAGGTCTTTGCTTGCGCGCATGCTATGTAGCGCCTCGTACGCAGCTCTGATCTCGCTTGCGCTCTTGCAGATGCGGCAAAACTCGTCGCGCAAAAAGCCGAGACTGCGCACAAACTCCATTATCTGCGAGTGCAGCGCAAAGCTTA
>NZ_CALIBB010000079.1 GCF_938045595.1 uncultured Campylobacter sp. | reverse complement strand
CTTAAATTTTATTTGCCGCAGCCGCATTTGCCCTGAGCGGCAAGCTTGCGGCGAACATATGCGATTTTACTTTGAAGCGGAAGGTGCTTAGGACAGTTGTCCTCGCAGCCTAGCAGCGTCATACAGCCGAATACTCCGTCATCATCGCCGATTAGTTCGTAAAAATCCTCGTCGCTGCGTTTATCCAGCGCATCGATCTGAAAGCGCGCTATGCGGTTGATACCGACGGCGCCGATGAAATCCTTTCGCATTATCGCGGTACCGCAGCTCGCCACGCAGATGCCGCACTCGATGCAGCGATCCAGCTCGAAAACCTCCTGTGCGACCTCCGGTTCGACCTTCTCCTCAAGCTTGGAGATATCGGTATCGTGGTCGGTATGGATCCAACTCTCTACGCGTTTGCTCATCGCGTTCATCCAGTTGCCCGTATCGACGCTGAGGTCTTTTAGCAGCTTGAAAACCGGAAGAGGCATAAGCTCGATCACGCCATCCGGATAGTCCTTGGTAAGCGTGCGGCACGCAAGCTGCGGCTTGCCGTTTACGAGCATACCACAGCTACCGCAGATACCCGCGCGACAAACGAAGTCGAAGCTTAGCTCGGGATCAAATCTCTCACGAATCACGTTAAGCGCGATAAACAGCGTCATTCCGTCGGTCTCTTCGAGCTCGTAAGTAGCGAAGTGCGGCTTTGAAATTTTGCTTAGCGGATTATACTTAAATGCCTTTATTGTTATTTTTCTACTCATATCCTATACCTGCTCTTTCGTTAGGTGCTTTATATTTTGGCTGCAATTCATAATGCATCAATGCCTCTTGAATTTCATATCTGCCTTTGCCCTCGGCTTGCATTTTCTCGCGAATTTCATCGACCTCTTTTTGGCGCACGGCGCTGTCCGGATGCTCGATGATATTGCCTTTGGCGCCGTATCCGCGGAACGCAGGCGGCATCTCCATCTTCATAATATCAAGCGGCTCGTAGCTTAGAGTAGGCATAGTATCGCCCTCTTTCCAGTTTGCAAGCGTTCGTTTTAGCCAGTTTAGATCGTCGCGCTTCGGATAATCCTCGCGGAAGTGCGCGCCGCGGCTTTCGGTGCGATCGAGCGCGCCCTTGGCGATACAAAGCGCGAGCTTTAGCATCTTCGGTACGCGATAAGCCTCCTCAAGCTCCGGGTTTCCGAAAAGCTCTTTATTACTTACTTTGACATCCAAGGACTGCTTGTAAAGCTCTTCAAGCTCTTTTACGGCTTTGGCTAATCCCTCGCCGGTGCGGAAGATCGCGCAGTGCTCCCACATCACGTCTTTCATCTTGTTTTTGATCTCGAATACGTTAAATTTACCCTCTTTTTCAAGCAGGCTCTTAATGTAATTTTTCTCTTTATCTACGAATTTTTCGATATCGTGCGTATTGATATCGACATCGTGTCCTTTACAATACTCCGCAAAATATTCGCCCACGATCATGCCCGCGACGACGGTTTCGGCGACGGAATTTCCGCCCAAGCGGTTAAAGCCGTGCATATCCCAGCACGCAGCCTCGCCGGCGCTGAAAAGTCCAGCTAGCGTTGGACTCTCGCCCGTAGCTTTTGTTTTGATACCGCCCATCGAGTAGTGCTGCATAGGAAGGATCGGAGCCCAGCCTTTACCGCGCTTTCTGCCCTGCTCGTCGGTTATTACTTCGGTGTCGGCAGGATCGATGCCGTTGAAAATTTCGCAAATTTCTTGCACGTCGCGTAAATTTTTCTCGATATGCTCGCGCCCAAGGATCGAAATGTCAAGCCAAACGTGCTCGCCGTAAGGGCTTTTGACGCCCTTGCCTTTTCTTATATGCTCCATTATGCGGCGGCTTACGACGTCGCGGCTAGCAAGTTCCTTTTTCTCGGGCTCATAATCCGGCATAAAGCGGTAGCCGTCCACGTCGCGTAAAATTCCGCCGTCGCCGCGGCAACCCTCGGTAAGCAAAATTCCGCTCGGAACGATAGGGGTCGGGTGAAACTGCACCGCTTCCATATTTCCAAGCTGCGCGACGCCCGTCTCAAGCGCGATAGCAGCACCTATACCCTCGCAAACGACGGCGTTTGTAGTGTGCTTATATACTCTGCCGTAGCCGCCGGTAGCGATCAGCGTGCCCTTTGAGACGTATGCGATCAGCTCACCGGTAACCAAATCCCGCACGATTGCGCCGTAGCAACGGTTATTTGCATGAATTAGCGCGATAGCTTCTTTGCGGTCGTGAATATCGACGTTATGCTTTAGCGCTTCGTTTGCAACGGCAAAAAGCATCGTATGTCCCGTGGCATCGGCGGTATAGCAGGTTCGCCATTTTTTCGTACCGCCGAAGTCGCGACTGTGAATAAGTCCGTGAACCTCGTCTTTTTCGGTGATCGTGGTCTTTTGAGCGTTGATAATAGCGCTTCGCTCGCCTCTAGTAATCCTGGTCCAAGGAACGCCCCAGCCCGCAAGCTCGCGGATCGCCTTAGGCGCCGTTTGCGCAAACATCCTAGCGACATCCTGATCACAGCCCCAGTCGCTTCCTTTTACGGTATCGGCAAAGTGCACGTCCTCATTGTCGCCCTCGCTCATCTTGGAATTTCCAAGCGACGCCTGCATGCCGCCTTGAGCTGCCGCAGAGTGCGAGCGCTTAACGGGGATCAGACTCAAAACGATGGTGCTAAGCCCCTTCTCTCCGGTAGCGATCGCAGCTCTTAAGCCCGCCAAACCGCCGCCAATAACTAAAGAATCGCAATATATTACATTCATCCTAAGCTCCCTATTCTAAACTTAACCATTTGAAATCGGCGATTATCGAAAGCAAGAAAAATGCACCCCAAACGATGAAAACCGTCTTTTTGATGAGGGCTCTTTTCCTTTGAATTTCCGCCTTCGTGCCGTCTATGCTAATCCATTTCATATAAAGCCTATAAATTCCAATACTAGCGTGAGTTACTACGAAAATCAATAAAACGAAATAAAATAGATGAAGCTGTCCGAATCGCGCGATAGCAAGATCTGCAGTAATTTTCGGACCGAATACGATCATTAAAATATGAGCCGCCGCAAAGAAAAATAGGAAAAATCCCGTCCAAAACTGAAACCACCAAAGCGTCGTGTCGCAATGCTTCATTCGCATTTTGTGCGCTTTAAACGCCCTGTAAGCGGCGTAGTTAGCCGGAAATTTTCTCATCGCCAAAAACGCGTGAACTACGAAAATCACGAAAATTACAAAAGCGACGATGTTTGTAACGAAATAAATTCCGCCCGGTTCGGCGAAATGAACAACGCCCTCAAACGCGCCCTTACCGATCAAAATCGTGCCGGTGAATATCATATGACACAGCATAAAACAGGCCAAAATCAGCCCGCTGATGCTTTGCGCCACGTCTTGCAAAGCCATAATGCGGCTTTTTTTGCCGTCTATGGATCTGCCCGTAAAGCCTTCAATGCGACCTAGCATAGGTTCTCCTTAAAAAAGATGATTATAAATCCCCGCTAAACGAAAATTTACATTTTTATAAAAAGATTATATTACTTTTTAACTTTAGATTAATTTAATTTCTGCAAATTAGTTTTTTCTTCAAAGACTGCTTTAAGAAAACTGCTATCAAAAACATTACTAAAGATAAAATTTGCCCCATCGATAAATTTAAAAATATAAAACCAAGCCCATCGTCCGGCTGCCTGAAAAATTCCACGAAAAATCTAAACGCCGTGTATAGCATCGCATACAGACATATCAGCTCGCCGTTAAATTTCTTAAATTTACGGTAGAAAAATAAAATCACGAAAATTACCAGTCCTTCCAAAACCGCTTCGTAAAGCTGGCTTGGATGGCGCAGCGTGCCGCCCACTAAGATCCCCCACGGCTCGCTCGTCTCGCGCCCGAAAAGCTCCTGATTTAAAAAATTTCCCACGCGCCCGAAAAAATATCCAAGCGGCACGCTAAGTGCCACGAGATCGAGCAGCGCCCACATATCGGTTTTAAATTTTTTGCAAAACCAAACCGTCGCGATCACGAATCCGACGACCGCGCCGTGATAGCTCATACCGCGAATGCCCACGAACTCGCCGTTATGAAAGGGATTAAAAATTTGCCACGGATGGCTGAAATACCACGCCGCCTCGCCCGAATAGATCGCGATGTATCCCAGCCGCGCGCCCAAAATGACGCCCACTTCGACCCAAATAAAGTAGCGATCGAGCATCTTATCGCTGAAGTCAAGGCCGTCTTTTCGCACGAAATATTTGGCGATAAATAGCGCCGTAAGCAGCGCCAAAACATACATAATGCCGTACCAGTGCACGTTTATGCCAAACGCGCTAAATGCCACGGGATCAAAGTGGGCGTAAATTTCGTTCCAGTAATTCAAATTTTTCCTTTGTTTTAAATTTTAAAATTTAACGGCGCGCATCGGACGCTGCGTGACGCACGCTCGGTAAAAGACGCAGGGCGGCGCATACGTGAGCGCAGAAGCTAGGCTTCCAAGCTCGATAGCACACGCAAAGCGCTTAAGACGCGCGGTGCCGAGTGATTGTAACCGATGAGGCGCCTTACACCTCACGTAAAATTTCAAACGATGGCGCCTTGTGCGGCATGCAAAGCTACACACGGATTGCCGAAGCACACAGCACCGTGACGCAGACGCGACGCGCGCAGCGCCTCGATACCGACAGCGCACGGCAAAGGCTGGATGATGCGCATAACGAGAGCGCCGGACGCCGAGCAAAACTCGCAGTGCGCGCAAAACAAACGTCGAACGGCACATGCGCAAAATACCGAATGCCGCGCAGAATTCAAAACGACGCGCGCGATATACGACAAGCACCGACGCACAAAAACAGCAAGGCAGCTACTTTGCATCCGCGCAAGATAATGCAGATAAAATTCGCCCGTCTTGCTTAGCTTATCGCGCCCGCAGGAGCTGTACCGGCTACAGCTCAAGGAATTCCGAAAGCGAGCTACAAGCCTATCTCTACATAGTATTTTTCTGTGCCGAACATACAAAAAAACACCGAGCGCGCGTTTTAAATTTTAAATTCCAAGCCCAGCGTCTCTTTCATCACGCGGCAAAAATCCGCCAAAAACCACCCAAGCGCCTTGTAGTAGCTGCTTTTAGCGTTTATCTGCACGTGCGTAGCAAGCGCGTAAAAGCTAGGAATGATAAATTGCGCCAGATATAGCGTCAAAATTTTATGCGATTTCGCGTCCGTGTTTTGCTTAAAGATCATGGCAAGAAGTGCTAGCATATTGGCTGCGTGAGCGCTTTTAAGCTCCGCAAAAGGCTTTTTGAAGCGGCATTTTTCATAAAACAGCTCCACTTCGCTTTCGCTTATGAGCTTGAAAAAATCCATCTCAAACGCCTCTTTTAGCGCCTCAAAATCGCGCTCTATCGCCGCGTAGTCCTCGTCCTGCACCTTTTGCCAAAGCTCGTGGCCGTTTTTGTTCTCGATATTTTTATTTACGATGATCCAGTTTTTGCCCAAGCCGCGCAACTTCTGCTCATCTATCACGCCTTTAAAATTCGTCGCAAAGATTATGCAGATCACCGAGTATAGCTCGCCTAATTTCATCTTTTTCCTTTAAATTTAATCAAATTTCGCTCGCTTTTTTTAGCTTTTCGATGCCGAATTTTTCCCAAATCCTGCTTAAAGATCGATCTAAGCTCTGCTGCTTTTTATCGATCTCGCCAAAGAGCAGCGAGCTGCCCGATTTGCCGCTAAAATTTGAAAGATTTAGCGCTACGTGGATTATCTGC
>NZ_CALIBB010000078.1 GCF_938045595.1 uncultured Campylobacter sp. | reverse complement strand
TAGCACGAAAGCTAAAATCCCCCACAGCGCGGCATATGGAACACTAAGAGCCCACAGCCCAAGCCCGATGAGCGCACCGGTGCATGCAGAAGCGATAGTTTTGATTAGCAGATATTTTTTGAGGCTGGAGGCAAATTTCTTCACGAAAATGTGCGTAGCGCGGCTACTTTGCGAAAAATAGCGGATTTTTTCGTCTATTACGGAGCTTTCAAAGACCATAAATGAAACCATTATAAAAATGAAAAATCCCGTCGAAACTATCGAGCCTGTTTTGCGCAGTAGTGCAGATAGCTGCGCGGCGGCTTCGCTCGGATCGATGCCTAGGCTTGCGGCGTTAAGCTCTATGCCGAATCGAGAGAGCTTCGCACTCACGCCTCCTAGCACCTCTTCAAATTTTGCTTGAAGCTCGGGCAGGCGCGCTGAAAATTCCTTGATCGCATCAAAGATGACTGCGCCGAAAAACACTATAATCGCCACGAAGGCAAAGGTAATGATGAGGAAGCTAAAAACACGCCCGACGCGGATCTTTTGGACATAAAGCACCAGCGGCGAGACGAGCACCGTGATGAAAATAGCTAGCAAAAATGGCACGACGATAGCCTGCGCGGCTTTAAGACCAGCCAGGATGATTACGACGCAGGCAACCGACATCAAGGACATTTGAAGCTTCAAGGATTCTCCTAAATTTGACATTTTCGCAGAGCTTTTACGCGAAATTTTGATGAAAGGATTTTAACTAAAATTCTATAAATTTTAAGACGGAATTTTAAAATTTCATCGCAAAATTCTGAGATATGCGCAAATTCTTAGCGGGCGCAAGAAAAGTTAGAATTTTTTGCTAAAATTTTGCGAAATTTACATAAGCAGGATCAAAAATGAAACTTCCCAAACAGCTTTTAGATCGTTACGCCGTGGAGCGTCAAAGCGCAGGCGAGGCGCAGCGGACGGCGAATGAGATCGCCTTTGCGCCGGTGGTCTTTCAGGTCTCGCGACTGATGAAAAAATTTGGAATTTTAAGCGCGCTTAATGAGGCGCGGGACGGGCTAAGCATAAGTGAGATCGCGCAGAAACTCTCGCTTAGCGAATACGCCGTAAAGCTGCTTTTGGAAAGTTCGCTTAGCATCGGCACGGTGCTGCTGTGCGGCGAGAAATTTCGGCTTAGCAAGGCGGGGTATTTTCTACTCACCGACGAGATGGTGGACGTTGATATGGACTTCATCCACGACGTGTGCTACGAGGGGCTATTTAGGCTCGAAGAGACGCTAAAATCGGGCAAACCAGAGGGGCTAAAGGTTTTTGGGCAGTGGGCTACGATCTACGAGGCGCTTTCGCATCTGCCGCCGCACGTGCGCAAGAGCTGGCTCGCGTTTGATCATTTTTATTCGGATTTGGCGTTTGAGCCTGCGTTAAAGATCATTTTCTCGCGCAAGACGGATAAAATTTTAGACGTAGGCGGCAATACGGGGCGCTTTGCTAAGCGGTGCGTAGGCTACGACGAAAATGTGCGCGTCACGATAATGGATCTTGCGGGGCAAATTTCGATGATGAAAGACGCCGTCGCAGGCGCGCAGGGCGCTGAGCGCATAGAGGGGCTTGCGGCCGATCTGCTAGATCCCGCTACGCGCTTTCCGCGCGGCTTTGATGCGATCTGGCTCAGTCAGTTTTTAGACTGCTTCGGCGAGGAGCAGATCGTAAGCATCCTCTCGCGCGCGGCGGAGTCGATGAGCGAGCAGGTGCGGCTTTATATTTTGGAGCCGTTTTGGGACAGGCAGCGCTACGAAACCGCCGCGTATAGCATGACGCAGATCAGCGTATATTTCGCCGCTATGGCAAACGGCAATAGCAAAATTTATCACTCGGACGATATGGTTAAATTTGCGCAGCGCGCGGGGCTTAAAATTTCGCAAATTCACGACGGGTTGGGCGTCGGACACACGCTGCTGTGCTGCGAAAGGGCTCGCTGATGGACGCGCGAAGCTTAAGCGCGCGGCTAAATAAGCCGATTAAAATTTTACTAGTGCTACTTGGAATCGGAATTTTGGCAAACGTAGCGATGGAATTTTATGCGGAGAAAAAACGCGGCGAGCTAGAGCGAAACTTCTGCGAAAGCAAGCAGGTGCGAGATGCGCTAGCGCGGATAAACGAGGGCGCGCCGCGCAGGATCGACGATGCTACGATTTTAAAAGGCGCCGCATGCGAAGAGGGTAGCTTCATATACGATTACGCGCTAAATAGCTCGTCAAATTTAGATCTTAGCGCGCTGGATGCGGGCGATGCGGAAATTTTAAAAGAGATGCTGTTTGCTAAGGCG